>CAWWCX010000069.1:0-13380 GCA_963935445.1 uncultured Roseibacillus sp. | reverse complement strand
CCGGCGGTGACGAGAACATTCATGCGGGGTCAGATGCGCTGAGGCAGGCGAGGAACCGGAATCCCGGCTGGCGGGGGTGCGACCGGGGTTCAGTGGGATGGTCCGGATTTGTAGTTCTGCACGGCCTCCACGATATGATCGACGGGCGCCAGTCGCCCGGGGCCCTCGTATCCGCAGGCAAGCATGCCGGATTGCTCCGGGCCGAGGAAGATACAGCCGTCCTTTCGCAATTGCTCGATATTGCGCCGGGTGGCGGGATGCTCCCACATTTTCCCATTCATGGCGGGAGCGAGAAGTACCTGAGCCCTGGTTGCGAGATAGATGCTGGAGAGAGGATCCGGGGCGAGCCCGTGGGCAAAGTTTCCGAGCATGTCCGCACTGAGTGGGGCGACCAGCAGCAGATCAGCCCGGTCCGCGAGCTCGATGTGGCCGGGTTTCCACGAGTGCTTCTCGTCTTCGAGGGAAAGGAGGACCGGGTTGCGCGAAATGACCTGAAGGGTAAGCGGGGTGATGAACTCCGTGGCCGCCCGGGTCATGACGCAGTGGACCTCGTGCCCTTCCTTTACCAAATGGGAGGCGAGATCGGCTGCCTTGTAGGCGGCGATTGATCCAGTGACTCCGAGAACGATGATCATTGTTCCTGTGGAGGAATTAACCTCCATCTTTCGCGATCTGGCGAAGATTTTTTTTCCGGGTGGGCCACCGGTGTCAGGTGAGGCGGGAAACCCGCATGCGTTCGGCTGCCAGCAGGGCCCTGAAGCGGCGGTAGTCGTCCTCCCGGGAGCCGGAAATGAGTTGGTAGGTATAGGAGTGGGCCTGTGTCATTTCCTCCATGGCGTTATGGAGGCGGGTTTCAATGACTTCGATGGAATCGGTCGCACGGTTGGCAAGTCGCTCGCGTAGTTCCCCCTCGGAGGCGGGCATCACGAAGAGGTCGACCAGACTGGCGGTGATAAGTGGGTCTTCGCAGGCTCTCACCTGGGAGGCGCCCTGGACATCTATGTCCATCACCACATCCTGACCACGCTGGAGGTAGCTGAGAACCTCCGACCTGAGGGTGCCGTATAGATTGCCGTGGACTTCAGCATGCTCGAGAAAATTCCCGGCGGCGACGTCTTCCTGGAACTGCCCGCGGGAGAGAAAGAAGTAGTCTCGGGCATGGACCTCGCTCTCACGGGCCGGCCGGGTGGTGCAGGAAATCGAGTAGTGGGCTTCGCCGTCTCTCGCGAGTTGGCGACAGAGGGTGGTCTTACCGGATCCGGAGGGTCCGGAAACGAGAAGAAGGACACCCGATCGCTGCGGCATACTTGGAGGTTCGAAGAAAATGGCCGCGGATGCAAGAGCAGCCACAAGGCTGTGTGAAATCGGAAGAGGCCATCCGGTCTGAGCCGGGGGCGCGGGATCCGGTTTCTTCCCCGGAGGATGCTTAACTTTCTTTCTCGATATTGCCGTAAGAGCGGTCGAAGTGGACGTAGCCACCATCAACGTGGTGTATCTGTCCGGTGGTATGCCCGGAACAGGGCGAAGTGAGAAAGACGATGGCATTGCCCATTTCCTCCGCAGTCGTCATGCGCTGGTCGAGCGGGATACGGGCACGGATGGAGGCAAGGGTCTGCTCTGGATTTTCGACCGTCCGGATCCAGGAATCATACATGGGGGTCCACACTTCAGCGGGCACGACCGTGTTGACCCGGATGCCGTGCTGGGCGAGATCGACGGCCCATTCACGGGTGAGACCGTGAATGGCTCCCTTGGCAGCGGCGTAGCCGGAGGTGCCTCCCTGCCCGGTAACCGCCAGCTTGCTGGATACATTCACGATGCACCCCTTGCTGGAGATAAGCGCGTCGAGAGCGAAGTGAGTCAGGTTGTAGAGATGGAAGAGGTTGCGCTGGAGAGATGCCACGAATTCATCGGGACCGGACCGGAGGCCGACCCCGTCATTGACTCCCGCATTGTGAACAATGCCGTCAAGGCGGCCGAAGGTGTGGAGGGTTTGCTCGACGGCGTTGCGGCAGGCTTCCACCTCGGTCAGTTCCGTCTCGATCATGAGGCCTCTTCCGTCAGTGGCGCCGATGCGGGACAGCAGTTCCCTGCCGGTCTCCGCACTGCGGCCAACGATGACCGGGATGGCGCCCTCGCGGACAAAAATCTCCACCGCGGCGGCTCCGATGCCCTTGGCGCCGCCGGTGACGATCACGACCTTGTCTTTGATTTGGAGGTCCATGGATTGTAGCTACTGGCTGGGTGGGAACATGGCGAGGGTGTCCGCTTTCATCTCGATTGAAAAGCCGGGAGCAGTGGGTGCCTGGTAGCGCCCGTTCTTGAGGACGCAGGGAGTGACGAAGTGCTCGTGGAGGTGGTCTACATATTCGGTGACTCTTCCTTCCCACGAGCCCGAGATGCTCAGGAAGTCGATGATGGAGAGATGCTGAACGTATTCGCAGAGGCCCACTCCTCCGGCATGGGGGCAGACTGGCTTGCCGAACTTGGCCGCGAGGAGCATGATGGCGAGATTCTCGTTCAACCCGCCCACCCGGGCGGCATCGATCTGTACGACATCGATGGCCTCGGCCTGCAGGAACTGTTTGAACATAATCCGGTTCTGGCAGCACTCGCCGGTCGCGATCCTGACGGGTGCAATGGCCTCCCGGATCTGCTTGTGGGCCAGAACGTCGTCGGGAGAGGTAGGTTCCTCGAGGAACCAGAGGTCGAATTCAGCAAGGTGCTTCATCCACGCAATGGCTTCATCCGGTTCCCATACCTGATTCGCGTCAACCATGAGGGTGATTTGATCGCCCACTACTTCACGCACGGTGCGCAGTCGGCGAATATCATCCTCGAGGTCGGCCCCGACCTTGAGCTTGAGGTGGGTCCATCCGGCTGCAACTGCCTCCCGGCAGAGCCTGCGGAGCTTGTCGTCCGAGTAGCCCAGCCAGCCGGCGGAGGTGGTGTAGGTCGGGTAGCCCCGGGCCATGAGCTGAGCGAGTCTTTCATCCCTGCCCTCCCGAGCGCGTTCGAGGATGCTGCAGGCTTCCGCGGGAGTCAGCGCATTGGTGAGATAGCGGAAGTCGATGCAGCGGACGATCTCCTCGGGAGTCATGTCAGTCACGAGCTGCCAGACGGGTTTGCCGGTGCTGCGTCCCCACAGGTCCCAGAGGGCATTGACCACTGCGCCCGTGGCAAGGTGGATGACGCCCTTGTCTGGGCCTATCCAGCGAAGTTGTGAATCCCCGGTGAGGTGCCGCCAGAAGGCCCCCATGTCAGAGGTGATCTCCTCGAGGGAGACGCCCACCAGGCGAGGAGCGAGTGACTCGATGCCAGCGATGCACAGTTCGTTCCCGCGGCCGAGGGTGAAGGTCAACCCGTGGCCCTCGTGCTCACCATCGGTTTCCAGGACGACGTAGGCTGCCGAGTAATCCGGATCGGGATTCATTGCATCCGAACCATCCAGCTGGGCGGAGGTCTGGAAGCGAGCGTCGTGGGTTCTGAAGCCGGTAATCTTCAAGGGAATGGGGCTTCAGGCTTCCCTTACTGCGGTCTGACGCTGCACGCCGAGCCCGTCAATGCCGAGTTCGAAGACATCCCCTTCCTGGACGAACCTGGGAGGATCAAAGCCGATGCCCACCCCGGCTGGTGTGCCCGTGGAGATGACATCTCCCGGCAGGAGGGACATGAACTTGCTTACGTAGGCCACGAGGTGCGGAATGGAGAAGATCAGGTCGTTGGTGTTGCTGTCCTGCAGGGTCTCTCCGTTGCGCTTGAGCCAGAGGCGGAGATTGCCGGGATCGGGCACTTCGTCAGGAGTGGCGAGGTAGGGGCCAAAGGGCGCGAAGGTATCGGCTGACTTTCCCTTCACCCACTGGCCGGTGCCCTCCAGTTGCCATGCACGCTCGGAGTAATCATTGTGGACGGCGAAGCCTGCGATGTGGGTCATCGCGTCTTCCTCGGCAACATACTTGGCGTGCTTTCCGATGACGAAGGCCAGTTCAACTTCCCAGTCGGTCTTGGCTGAGTGGCGGGGAATAAGAAGATCATCATTGGGGCCGCTCCAGGCAGAAGTGGCCTTTGAGAAGAGAACGGGTTCGACCGGTGGCTCGAGCCCGCCCTCCGCCGCGTGGGCGGCGTAATTGAGACCGATGCAGATCAGCTTGGAGGGGCGGGCGACGGCAGGTGCGAGGGTGACGTCCGAGGCCTGCAGGGTAGGCGCGCTTCCGCTGTTTTCCTCCAGCCACGCCCGGAGCCTGTCCAGGCCGTCATTGCCGAAGAAGGATTCGTCCCAGTCCTCGCCGAAGGCGGAGGCATCCAGGATTGTCTTTTCATTGAGGAAGAGCCCCGGAGCGGGGCGGCCGTTTTTCAGGAAGCGAGTGAGTTTCATGGGAGGAGACTGTGGGAGGGAGAATGCAGGAGGAGAGGTTAGCAATGCAACTCCGCGGACGGGGGGGCAGGGGGCCTGAAGAGTCGGAGCAGGGTGCGATCAAAAGGACGGGTCTGGGGGTTTTGTGAGGTCCTGCGCATGATTCCGGGTGGAGTTGGGAGAGCCTTGGTCGGGGGCGATGGGTTCATCGGATGTAGAATCCTAGCGAAGATTCGTCACGCCGCCGTCGATCTCGAAGGCGCTGCCGGTAATGAACGTGGCCTGGCTGGATACAAGATAGGCGACGAGGCCGGCGATTTCCTCGGGAGTGCCCATGCGGCCGATGGGCTGGAAGTCACTCAGGGTTCGGAACATCTTCTCGCGTTCGTCCTCGGGATAGTTCTTGGCGAGGTAGCCATCTACAAAAGGAGTGTGAACGCGGCCGGGACAAACGCAGTTACAGCGAATGCCCTTGTCGATATAGTCACGTGCAATCGACATCGTCATGCTGAGGACCGCTCCCTTGGACATCGAGTAGGCGAAGCGGTCCGAGATTCCGAGGTAAGAAGCAACAGAGGCGAGATTGACCACGCAGCCGCCCCCTGCCGCAACCAACTTGGGGATCGCGAAGTGGAGACAGTGATACATGCCTTTGACATTGACCCCGTAGATCCGGTCGAGTTCGTCGGGAGAACACTCTTCCACGTTGCCCACTGAGGCAATGCCGGCATTGTTGACAAGGATATCGAGGCTTTCGATTTGCGCGAAGGCATCCCGGACCGATTCAGTTTGCGATATGTCACAGAGTACGAGGCGGGCCCGGCCGCCGGCCTCCTCAATGGTTGCGGAGCTCTCCCTGCCAGCTTCCTCATCAATCTCCAGGAGGATGATTTCATGTTCCTGCCGGGCGAGTTCCGCCGCAATGGCGCGGCCGATGCCAGATCCTGCTCCTGTGACGACTGCTGTGCTCACCGCGTGAGACAATCGCGAAATGGCCTTCAGGCCAAGGGGTTTTGTTGGGGGGAGGGTTTTCGCATCAATTCCTTGAGATTTGACACCGGGAAGTGGAGACGCTGAATGGGTTGATGAAGTTGCCGGCTACACTGATTTTCCTCGCTCTCCTGACTGGATCACCCCGGGCTGAGTTGCGCCTGCCGAATGTCTTTGGAGATCACATGGTTCTGCAGTCTGGCAAACCCGTGGCGCTGTGGGGATGGGCAGCGGCGGGGGCGAAGGTCAAGGTGGCCTTTGGGGGTCAGGACAAGGAGATGGTGGCAGGCGAGGAGGGGACGTGGTTCCTGCAGTTGGATCCCCTCAAGCCCAGTTTCGAGGGCGCCGTCCTCGAGGTGAGCGATGGCGCGAAGACTCTCAGGCTTGAAGATATCCTCGTGGGAGAAGTCTGGGTCTGCGGTGGACAGAGCAACATGGAGTGGAGCTTGCGTGGAAGCCGCGATGCCGATCTCGAGATAGACTCGGCAGATGCTCCCGCGATTCGGTTTCTCCGGGTGCCGAAGATTGCAAGCGATGTTCCACGGGAGGATTTCCCGGAAGGGAACCCGAAGGGCATGGAAGGAAGGTGGCGGCGGGCCATTCCTGAGGAGGTTGAGAACTGTACGGCCGTAGGCTACCATTTTGCGAGGCGCTTGCAGCGAAGACTCAAGGTCCCGGTAGGGTTGATCGATACTTCCTGGGGAGGAACGATGGCCCAACACTGGGCCTCCCTTGAGACCCTGCGTCCAATCCCGGAGATGAAGCCCTACCTTGAGCAGTTTGAGGAAGCGGTGACGCAGTGGAAGGACGGAGGGGGTGAAGAGGGGGCCAGAAAGCGGCTGGCCACCGATTTGGAAGCGTGGGAGAAGAAGAAAGAGGAGGCGGAAGCGAAGGGAGAACGGGTGCCGGGCCGCCCCAACCCGGGGAATTACACCGATCCGCGGACCAAGCGCCAGCCGGCGGGGATGTATCACGGAGTTCTGCTGCCGATCGCCAGGGCAACAGTGCGGGGTGCGCTTTTCTATCAGGGAGAGAACAACTCCTTTGCCGAAAGCTGGAAGCCGTTCCCCAAGACCTATCCGGCGGTCGTTGCGGACTGGCGAAAGGCTTTCGGGAATCCGGAGCTTCCGATCGGGTTGATCCAGATCGCAGGGTGGAGCAACCGTCGGAGCATGACCTACGACATGAATCACCACACCAACATCGTGCGTGAAGTGCAGCACCGGACCTGGGAGGCGACTGAGCACACGGGCTTGATTGTGACTTTTGATACGAATTCCAATGGGAGTATTCATCCCGGGCGCAAGCAGCCGGTGGGGGAGCGGGCAGCCCGCTGGGCGCTTGCGGAGGTCTACGGGGTGAAGGGCCGCGGTTCACAGAATCCACTGGAATGGAGAGGCCCTGTCTTCCGGGAAGCAGCGGTGGAAGGAGAGAAGATCATCGTTTCCTTCAGGGAAGGGACCGCGCGTGGCCTGCGTCTGGACCAGGATGTAGAGGTCGGTTTCTACCTGGCCGGGAAAGACCGGCAGTTTCATCACGCCCGGGCACGCGTGAACAAGGAGACGGTCGAGGTATGGTGTGAGGCCGTTCCCAGTCCGGTGGCAGTGCGGTATGCGTGGTCGAACCTCCCGATGGGAGGCCTCATGAATGCCCGGGAGCTGCCAGCCTATCCCTTCCGCAATGATTCCTGGCCACTTGTTCCTCATCAGTCGAAGGGAGAATACCGGGTGGAGTGAGAATTGGGTTCAGGTCTTGAGCACCGGGCAGCAGGACAGCCCTTTTGCGCGCCGGGGTGCAATGTGGCCCCATCGATCCTGTGGCAGGCGGCCGGGAATTCCGGGTTGCGGGGAAACGGGCCCGTGCTCCCAAATTCCGTGCGGAGAGATTACCGGGAAGGCGCGGAGGTTCCGGGATCTCCAGCTGGGTCGGAGTATTGCAGCTGCCGGAGGAAATCGAGGAGAACAGGCTTTTCCGCCTCGATGACGGGCGCATGGCCAGTCATTTTGAAGAACCACGTGAAGTCCTCTACGCGTGTGAAGGCGACCACGATGCGCGTGGGAGTTTCGTCGGCGGCTGCAGGTTTTCCGGTGAAGTCAGCAAGTCGGTAGGTTGCGGTTCCGCACTGATGCTCCTCGAGCAATTCAGGCAGGGCGTCCTGTGCGACGGGGTCAAGTCCGACCAGAGTACGCCATTGATTGACGACGGAGAGCTCGGGGCCCCCGGAGCCCCTGAGCGGGATAATCGCGAGTTGTGCCTCGAGGCCACCGGGTTCTCCCATGCGAAAGCTGGCGATCCGGGCGACGCTGGGCTTCCCCTCCCGCCAGTTGGCAGGCTTGATGAAGGAGAGGGCCGGCCGGGAAGGAGGCGGGGGAAGGGATGGCGGAGCAGGTCCCAGCGAGAGTTTGCTCACGAAGGCACGGAAAGCTTCCTGCTGCCCGGTGACCAGTTCGGTGGCGCCGGAGAGCTTCAGGAACCAGGTGCGGTGGGGTAGTGGCAGAATTGCCCCGAGGATCGATTGTTTCTCACCAAGGGCGATGACGAGGTGGAGCTGGTTTTCATCGAGGGGGTGGGTCTCCACCGCGGTCTCGAGATCTTCTGCTCCGATGGGCTGCAGCCCGGCCTCTTCCCGCCAGCGGTTGACGTTGGCGAGAAGGCCCCCCACGGCACCAGGGAAGCGGGTGATCGCCATGACGGGGGGAGCCTGTTTTGTCCCAGGGGAAGAAATCCGGTAGGTGGCCACCCGCGGACTCTGTGCGCCGGACTCGAGTTCCCATCCCTCGGGCAAGTCCGTGGGCAGGTTGAGGTAGAGGTGCTCCGGAGAAGGGCTGGGCGGGAGAGGAGATTGCTCTCCGTCCCCTGCCTTGTCCCTGCACGAGGAAACAAATGAAACGGAAAACGTCAGGATGAGGGTGGTTGCCCGTATCTGCATGAAGATGCCGAGTTGACGTCGGGCGGCGGCAACCGCGGGAGAGTGGTGGATTCTCACAGTCCGAAGCCCGTGCCTGGGAGGAACCGATAGTAGACTTCCAGCATGAGGGTGGCGAGGGCCGTGTGGTAAACGGGGTCGTTCTTGCTGCCGGGTCCCGGATTGGGAGGAGAGCGGAAATGCCCGTCGGGTTGCTGCCCGCTCAGAAGAGTATCCCGGAACTTGTCGTTGTAATTGAGCCAGCTTCGGCCGCCGTGGTTGATGGCGGCCTGGCTCACATAGTAGTGCTCGTAAAGATTACAGGGACCGCTCTGGTAGTTGATACGCGCGTGACGGTCGATGTAGTCCATGCCCTTGCGGGCGGCTTCGTGGTTGGTTCCCTTGTGCTGTTGAAAGCAGAGCACACCTGCGCCAGTGAGGGTGAAGTGTCCACCTCCCACGGGGCTGGGGCCGGTGTAGCCGAATCCCCCGTTGCTGTTCTGGCGGCCTTCGCAATACGTGAGTGCCTTGCTGATGCACTGGGGGAGGTTGCGGAAGTCCAGCCGGGAGTGGTAGCCGGCCTTGAGGGCCTGCAGTTGCCAGGCGGTAATGGACAGGTCTCCTCCCCGGCCCCCTTCGCCAAAGCCGTAGTCCCAGCCGCCGGAGGGGTTCTGGTTGTCGATGATCCACTGGACTCCAAGTTGCACGGATTCCTTCAGATTGGGGATATTGAGGCCGAGAACCCGGCAGAACATGTAGGCCTCGGCGAGGGCGTAGGTGGCGATTCCGTGCTCGTAGACGTAATGCTTGTCGCCACGCGTGGTGCAGAGGCGCCCCTTGTTTTTCACGCTGTTCTCGATGAGGTAGACCATGCCGTTGGTGACAGCGTCGCCGAATTCCTCTGAGAGGGGTGTCTCGCAGTGGCCAAGGTAGGCGAGAAGAACGAGCCCGGTCTGGGCCACCTGGTGGCTGCCCCCCCAGGAGCCATCCGGGCGTTGGACCTTCTTGAACCAGCGCAGGGCTGAGACGACCGCCTCTTCACACTCTCTTGTTCCGCCACTCTGTTTGAGACGCCGAAGGCGATCGATCTTGGAACAACGTTTCCGCATGGCCGCAGGAATACGGCCGAAGCCGCCGCCACCACCATTGCCGCCCGTGCCCCAGCCCTGGCCAATATCATCCCGGAATCCATAAGTGAGAGCCGGGACGGCTTCTATCTCGGGGACGGGGACGGCGGTGGGGGAGGGCGTGACCGAGGCCATGACCTTCGCCATCGAGGAAGACGGTGCATTGGGCTTGGGAGTTACTTCCCGGGTAATCCGCTTCTGCTGCAGCGGATCTTCCTCTTCCGAACCCGCCGTGTAAGCCACGATGGTCGGTGACTTTACCAGCAGGGAGGGAATGAGAATGAAGAACAGGATCAGCACGACGAGGACCACCGCGAGGACGGCGATGATCATGCTGGTAATGACCGAAGCTTTCCGTTGGGCCTCCAAGTTGGCCTGGGCCTCGGGGTTGAGTCGGGCATGGATGCTCATGGTGGGACGGGGGCAACGCGCAGGGGCTTGTACAAAGCCTTAATTCTGGTCCAATTTCAAGTTTGGAACGTGTGCCAACAGGGCAAACTTAGCACAGAAAGGGGATGAGTCCGGGTAGATTGTAAGAATTACCGAAGCAAAACAGCTGTCGGGCGCGTCAGGCGATGATCTTGTCGAGGACCCGACCCGCGACATCGGTGAGACGGAACCGGCGCCCGCTGTGCTTGAAGGTAAGCTTTTTGTGATCCAACCCGAGAAGATGCAGGATAGTGGCGTGCAGGTCGTGAATGTCGACTTTGTCCACCGCCGCGCGGTGTCCGATTTCGTCCGTTTCGCCCAGGGTGGCACCACCTTTCACGCCACCGCCTGCGAACCAGAAGCATCCGGCGTGGGGGTTATGGTCTCGTCCCGGCTTGTTGCTCTTCTGCGCCACCGGAAGCCGTCCGAATTCCCCGCCCCAGATGACGAGGGTTTCCTCAAGCAGGCCCCGCTCCTCAAGGTCCTCGAGCAGGCCCGCGATGGGCCGATCCGTCTCCCCTGCAAACCCGGTGTGGTTGCCTGCGATGTCATTATGGCCGTCCCAGCTTCGCTGGTTCTCCATTCCACCTGAGTAAATCTGGACGTAGCGGACTCCGCGTTCGATCATGCGTCGTGCCATCAGGCACTGGCGGGCGAAATGGCTGCACTTGCCGTCTTCAAGTCCGTAGAGCTTCTTGATGTGGCCGGGTTCGGAGTCCACGTCAACACACTCCGGGGCCTCCTCCTGCATGCGATAGGCAAGCTCGAAGCTCTTGATGCGCGCGGTCAGCTCGCGTTCAGCATCCACGCGCTGCCGGTGCGCCTGATTCATTTCACGCAGGAAGCGGAGCTGGGCGCGCTGCTGCTCGTCATTGAGTCCGGCGACTCGCTTCAGGTTGGGAATGGGGTCGCCCTTGGTGTTGATCCAGGTCCCCTGGAAGGCGCCGGGGAGAAAACCGTTGCCCCAGTTGGCTGCGTGGCCTTTTGGCAGGCCCCGGCCCTTGGGGTCGCTCATGACCATGAACGCGGGGAGGTTTGCGTTTTCCGTCCCGAGACCGTAGGAGACCCAGCTGCCGACGCAGGGATGGCCCATGCGTGTCACCCCGGTGTTGGCCATGAAGAGGGCGGGACTGTGGTTGTTACTCTGGGTGTGGAATGATTTGACGAAAGCCATCTTGTCCACGTGACGGGACAGGTTCGGAAACAGGGAGGAGGCCCAGGCTCCGCTCTGACCGTGTTGCTTGAAGTCGAAGGGCGACTTCATGAGGGGACCAACCGCGTTTTCGAAAAACCCGGTGGTGGGATCGAAACCTTCCAGCTTCTGGCCATCCCGCCGGGTGAGTTCGGGCTTGTAGTCCCACGTGTCGACGTGGGAGGGCCCCCCGTTGATGAAGAGCCAGATGACATGCTTGGCCTTGCCCTCGAAATGAGGCTTGCGGGCCTCAAGGGGATTGTCGCCCAGTTCCACGGCGGCGTGGCCCTGTTCGTGCAGGAGTGAGGAGAGCGCAAGCGCGCCGAGCCCTCCTCCGGCCTTGGTGAGCAGTTCGCGCCTGGTCCAAGTGTCTTCGATCTGGTTGCAGTGCATGGTTCCTATTCCACGTAAATCATTTCGTTGGCTGCGAGCAGGGCGTGGCAAAAATCCACGAGGGCGGGTTCCTTCTTCCCTCCATAACTCGCTATTTGCTGGTTGAAGAATGTATTCATCAGTCGGCGTTGCTCGTCGGAGGGGGGTGCCCCATGGGCCCGGTAGACCGCGCTGCCGACCGGGTCGCTTTCCGTGAGCACGGATTGGGCGAAGTGTCTCGCCATCTCCCGCACCTGCGGGCTGTTGATGAAGACGAGGGCCTGGGACGGTGTGGTCGTTATGGCCCGGCGTCCCTGACTGGTCATTGTATCGGGCCAGTCGAAGAGTTGCATCAAGGGGACGAGCTTGCTGCGCTTTACAAAGAAATAGATGCTGCGGCGTTTCATGTTCAGGTCCAGGGTGCCCGGGCCAAACATCCTGCGATCGAGGAGCCCGCTCACGGCGAGGGCATTGTCCCGGATGATTTCGGCTTCGAGGCGGCGCGGCTCCCGTTTCCACCAGTAGCGGTTGGCGGGGTCCTTGCTGGCATTGTCCGCCGCTGCGGAAGACCCCATGCGGTAGGCGTCGCTGAGCATGATTTCCTTGTGCATGCGTTTGAGAGTCCACCCGTTCGCGATGAGATCGCGGGCGAGGTAGTCGAGGAGTTCGGGGTGCGTTGGCTTCTGCCCCTGAAAGCCGAAGTCGTTCACGGATTCCACGATGCCGCGCCCGAAGTGGTGCTGCCAGAGCCGATTGACGATCACGCGGGCGAGAAGATGCCCGGCGCCGTTTTCCACGTCGGTGATCCATGTGGCGACCCCGCTGCGCTTCCGGGAGGTTCGGGAACCGTCCGGCCTGGAAACAATCCAGTTCTCTGCCTTGGCGTCGTTACGCATGAGAACCTTGAGGAAGTCCTGCGGGGCCTGCCCGTCTTTCTGGGCCGGGTCGCCGCGCACGAGATAGTAGCTCTCCTTGTAAAAGTCGGCGACCTTGCCGCTGTTGGTGTGGTGCCGCATCGGCTTGAAGCCCTCGCTGCAGACCATCACCTTCTCCTTCTTCCCCTGCGGGCGGCTTGATTCGAGGGCGCTGATCCGGCTATTGAGCGCGAGCCACTCGGGATCGAGCTGGAGGTAGAGCCCGGTCATGCGGGTGAGATCTTCACCCTGAGCCTTGCCGTGGTGTTTGCGGTCAAGGGCGAGCAACTCCCTGCGGGCTATTTCGCCGGGATCCACCTGTCCCTCCAGCAGCGGCAGTTGAGCGGCGGGCTTGGTACTCACCGAGAGTCGGAGGCGGCCGATGGAGTGCTGTGTATTGAGGTTGAAGTGAAGCTTAACGGTGAGGCGCTTGTTTGCGCCACGGACGGTTTCCGGATTGGTAATCTCGAACACCGCGGCATGGTCCTTTCCGAATTGCGGGTCGACCGCCCAGCCGGTTTTGCGGTTCTCGTCGATTACCTGCCGGACATGGAGCTGGTTGCTCTGATTGAAGGTGGCCCTGGGATTTGCCAGCGTCAGGGGAGTCGTCCCGGCGATTACCTCAAGGTGGGAGAGTCCGATATTACCGTTGGAGGCGCGTCCGGGGCCCCCTCTCTTCAAGGACTTGTGGGCGAGTGCCTCGATCCGGAGGCTACGCAGATTTTCGAGCGGAGAGGTGGTGACGAAGGTATAGACGTCGCTTGAGGGATTGGGCCCCCCGGCAAGGTAGGACCCGTCCTTCTGTCGCTGGAAGGTCGCCCCGCCCTTGGAGACGAGAGGCTCGGCCACGAGAATGGCCCACGGGGAACCGGGCTCGGTGCTCTTCCGGCCACGGTTGGCTGCCAGCCAGTTCTGCAGCTTCCCGGGGGCGTGCTTCCTGCGGTAGCTGTCCGCCTCGGCCTGCAGTTTCCCGAGGTCAGCCTCATACTTTTCCATCGCGGCCCCGGTTGGCTTATGGGTTTCGATCTCGATCTCGCTGCGTACGGTCTGGGTAAAGGCGCTGAGCAGTTCATAGTAGTCCCGGGTGGGGATCGGAT
>CAWWCX010000068.1:0-13479 GCA_963935445.1 uncultured Roseibacillus sp. | reverse complement strand
TCTAGTACGGTCTCGTGGGCTCGGAGATGTGTATAAGAGACAGCTCCTCCGCCGCAGGAAAGCCCCGTTGACAAACCCCGCCAGCTCGTTGGTCTCCCCGCGCAGGTGGCGCAGGTCGGCACCAAGGATCAGCTTCATCCCTCCCTCCGAGCGCAACGTCGCAGTGACGCTCCCGCCTGCCCCCTCCCCGGGGACTTCAAATTGATCGAGGGCCGGAACTTCTGACCCACGCACCGCATCCACCGCCGAGAAAAGGGATTCAAACTCCCGGTGCTGATAGTAGGCGACCACCTGGAACGTGCTGACGGGATTCTCCCGCGTCACCCGCAGGGAGAGGTCAAGGGCTTCACTACCATTGCGGGAGAGCACCGTCCCGTTCCCACGTTCTTCCTCGTAGTAGGAAAGGGTTGGCTCGATGGTGAGATTTCCAGTCGGTCGCCAGACAGCACGCACCTCTGCTCCATGCGTCAGGAGGTCGAGTGGCCGGTCCACTGCACCACGCTGGCTGGCCCTCAAGGTGTGAAACCCATCCGAACGCAGGGTCGAGCCCGCAACCTGCGCCGCCCACGCGGAGTCCTCGGAAACAAACTCACCCACTCCCGAAAGCCCGGTGGTTCCCTCCGCGCCCCCGATCAAGCGCCCTCGGAACCCGGTCTTGTTTACCTCCCGGCTCGACAGGTGAATGACTCCGGCCGGGCTCTGGTTTCCCCACACGGCCGCCTGAGCACCGGGGACAATCCGCACCGAGGAAAGAAGCTCCGGGCGATAACGCGCCCACGAAATCCAGCCCCCGAAGGGATCGTTCTGGGGGATCCCATCCCGAAGCACGAGGCTTCTCGCTGCCGCGGTCGCTCCCGTCCTGCGCAGGCTTACCCCGGCCGAGGTGGGGTGCCCAAAGAGAGACGTCTGCCGCCGGTAGAGGGAAAAGGAGGGCTCACTCGCCAGAAGTTCATCAACCGTACGCGGCGCCCGCTCCTCGATGTCCCTTTCGCCCCGGGAGAAGACGACCGCTTCCCCGCTCAAGCCGCGCTCTGCGGTGACGATCGTTTCGGGAAGCATCATCGCATCCTGAGCCGCGAGCAGTCCGGGGATTGCCATGGTGCAGCACAGCCCCCGGGCACAGAGGGCTCCTGTTCGTGAGGCGGCGCCATGGGCATGACGCGGATTCCCGGGCCGGGGTCGCGCCAAATCCTCGCCGCTGGCCATCGCCGCTCCCCCCATCGCTGCCCTGCGCACAATCTGGAAGAAAAGGAGGAAAAGGTGCCCCATGCTGCCCAGTGTAGGACAGCAATTCCGCCTGCCTATCTCGAAATTGCCCGTTATCCGCATGGGCTGCGAACGGGAGTTGAATCCCTGCCGCAAATTTCCTTACTCTGGAACCGGCCCCTGCGCCATGCCCCTCATCTCCCGGGGACGCGCATACAGCAACACCTTACCCAGAATACAAGACGTGATCCGCTTTCCCGCCACCCTCGCCACTATCATCCTGTGGGGAACCGTGACCACCGTCACGGCCCAGGAGGGATCCAACGACTGGCCGACCTACCTCGGGGGTGAGAAACGCAACCTCTACTCGACCTTGAGCCAGATCAACCGCGGGAACGTGAAGAACCTCGAACTGGCATGGAGCTACGACACGGGGCACAAGGCCGAGTATCAAGCCAACAACCTCATCGTGGGTGGCGTTCTCTACACGCCCACCGCTGCCCGCCAGATCGACGCTCTCAATGCCGCCACCGGCGAGCGTATCTGGCGGTGGGATCCCCAGGACGAGAAAACCGGGCGAGGACGCCCGCGACAGCGCGGACTGGTCTACTGGGAAAACGAGCGGGGAGGCGAGCGTCGTCTCCTCACCGGCGTGAAGGGACACCTCTTCGCCATCGACCCCGCAACCGGCAAGACGATACGCGAGTTCGGTGAGAACGGATCGATCAGCCTCGGCTCCGGGCTCAATACGCCAGGCGTCATCTACAAGGACCTCGTCATCGTGGGCGGGGTCGGAGGAGTAGGAGCCGTCCGCGCCTACGATGTCCGAACCGGCGAGCGCCGCTGGATCTTCAACCTCATCCCCCGACCCGGGGAATTCGGGCATGAGACATGGCCCGAGGACGCCTGGAAGACCGCGACAGGGGTGATGCCCTGGTGCGGCCAGTCCCTCGATGAGGAACGTGGCATCGTCTACATCGCCACCAAGACTGCCGAACCTGACTTCTACGGTGGAAAACGCCACGGGATGAACCTCTTCGCGAACTGCGTGCTCGCCCTCGACGCCACCACAGGAAAGAGGATCTGGCACTTTCAGATCGTCCACCACGACCTTCTCGACAAGGACCTCCCCTGCCCCCCTGTCCTCCTCACTGTGAATCACGGGGGAAAGAAAATCGACGCCCTCGCCCAGGGAACCAAGCACGGACTTCTCTTTGTCTTCAACCGCGTCACCGGCGAACCACTCTGGCCAATCGAGGAGCGCCCCGTTCCGCCATCCGACCTGGTGGGTGAGAAAGCCTGGCCCACGCAACCATTTCCGACCAAGCCAGCGCCCCTCATGCGGCAGCGCTATACCGAGGCCGACGCTTCCAACATCTCCCCCACGACCCACCAGCTCACCCTCGACCGCATTCGTGCCTCACCGAACTTCGGTCCCTTCCCCGCACCGAGCCTGAAAGAGACCATCATGTTTCCCGGCTACGACGGCGGGATGGAATGGGGCGGAGGAGCAGCGGATCCTGACGGCATCTACTACGTCAACATCAACGAAATGCCCTGGATCATGCAGATGATCGAAACCAAAAGGGCCGATGGCGCAGGCCTGGCCCGCGGAGAGCGGGACTACATGACCAACTGCAGCGCCTGTCACGGGATCGACCTCAGGGGCAACCCCGCTGCCGGGTTCCCTCCCCTCCTCGACATTGCCAAGCGCAAGCCCCGGGCCGAGGTCGAAAAAATCACCCGGGAAGGCGCAGGCCGCATGCCAGCCTACGCCACCATGCCCGAGGACAAGCGCCAGGCCATCCTCGACTACGTCCTCAATCCGAAGGCTCCTCCCGGGGAGGGAGATGCTGACAAAGGTCAACCTTCCTACGCCTTCGGAGGCTTCCGTCGCTGGCTCGACCCGGAGGGCTATCCCGCCATCAAGCCTCCCTGGGGAACGCTCAATGCGGTCGACCTCAATACCGGAGAACTCAAATGGAAGGTTGTCCTCGGAGAATACGCCGCACTGACCAAACGAGGCATCCCCCCCACTGGAACCGAGAACTATGGAGGCCCCGTGGTCACTGCGGGAGGCCTTCTCTTCATTGGTGCCACCGCGGATGAAACCTTCCGGGCCTTTGACCGGGACAACGGGAAACTCCTCTGGAAGACCAAGCTGCCCTTCAGTGGCAATGCCACCCCCAGCACCTACATGGTCGACGGTCGTCAATACGTCGTCATCTCGGCGGGAGGAGGAAAGTCCAATCGTCCCCGGGGTGGAATGCTGATGGCCTTCGCCCTTCCGGAGTAAAGGCGGGGGATCTCCCTGCAGGAAGCCCCCGGAGCAGGGCCTCTCCTAGCCGCCCTTGCTCGCGGGACCAATCAACTCGATGAAGTTCCCATCGGGGTCACGGAATACGGTGAGAAGATTGCCTCCTCCGATCGGAGCCGGGGTCTTACCGAGAGTCTTGACCCCCGCCTTCTTTAGGCGCGCCATGGCAGCGGACATGTCGTTGACGAAAAGGGTCAGGTAGGACACTCCAAGGGTGCTGTGGATAAATTCCTGATCCGGAGCCTTACCCTGGGCCTTGGGAAAAGCCATCATCTTGAGCTTGGAGGACGGCTTTCCGGGCCCCTTTGTGGCTACGAAAACACGGGCGGTGACATCCTGGTTATCGGTCAATCCGAAATCGCCCGTCACTTTCCCGGGGACCTTGAAGCCATTGACCTCCTGAAGCCCCACGACCTCGGAATAAAACTTGGCCGATCGGTCGAGATCACGGACCACCAGGCCAAGATCAATCACTCCGTTGGAATAAAGCTCTTCCGAATGATCATCAGCAGAAACGGTAACAGAGAGGCTCAGGGCCACGGCAAGAACAAGGCAGTGTTTCCTAGACATGAGGCGTGCACGGTAAGGAGAAGGGAAACTCCCTCAAGCAGTTTGTTTCGAACCGAATTCTCCAACGGGCGGAAGAGGCTGAGCGAAGCAGCCCTGCAGGAGGCATTCCCCTCGGATCAGCTAGTGGCCCAAGGAACTCGGATCAGGAAGAAAGATCTTGTCCCGGAGCGCGCCCTCTCAGTTCCCCTGTTGCACAAGCCCTTCCCTCGTGCGGAAGGCATAGAGTTTGGACCCATACATCAATTCGAACCTCAGACGCACCGGCTTCCCCGCGAGGCTCCCGATATTACCGTCGCCCTTGCGCCACCTCACCTGCGCATCAGTCGTGTTGGCCGTATGGATGCGGTCGCAATCGTCCATTGAGAAACCGGGAAGAGCATTCCCGGCTTCATCCTGGATCTCGACGCGCACCAGCCCGAGGGCGGAGGTCTCCACATTGAGATGGAGACTGTCCCCCCCGAAGCGGAGAACCGGGGTCGTGAACTCTCCCCGCGGATAGTCCGCCTCCACGGCAGTAAAGCCGTCCCGCCGGAAGATGGCCCGGGACAGAATATGCCCCTTCTCCTGCCCCTTGACGGGGAGAGGCAACCCGTGATCACTGGATGCGATATAGTAGAGCCACATCTCTTCCCCCTTCATGATGAGGCCGCGCACGGGATAGATCCCACCCCAGTCGAACTCACCCTTGCGCCCAAGCGGAATGAGCGGTTTACGCTTGTAACGTTCCCACTTGATTCCATCCCGGCTCGCCGCAAAGCCCATGTCAATAGGCCCGTCATTGAGCACCTCGCCGGGCTTGTTGGTAGGCAGGTGACTGAGATCCTCCGCCATATACCACTGCTGGTAGTGCAGGTAGCGGTTGGGAAACATCACATAGGCATCCTGCGCGTGAGGATACTTGATCACCTGGGGCATGTAGAAGTCCCCCACACCCACTCCATCCATGATCGGATCCTCCTCGTCCGGGGCTAGGACGATCTCGCCCTCCGTGAAGCTGACGAGGTCCTTGGAAATACAGCGGCGCACGCAGCGGAGATGGTTGTTCTGGTTATGGTAACGCGAGTTCTTGAAGTACTCCTTGTGCTGGGGCGGGGGCTCAAACTCCAGGTTGGCCCGCACGTAGGCGACGTAGCACTCGTACTTTTCATCCCAGAAGCACACGTTCTGGCTGTCCATCCCCCGGGGGAAACTGATCCGTCTGGGAAAAATGTTGATTCGCAGCTGGTTCCATTCGCGCCCATCCCCGGTAGCCCAAACCCGGTTCATCATTCCGCTCACCACCTTGTAGCGTTGCTCTGGCGGCGCATGGGGATCCTTGAAGACCACCCCGTTGGGACGCTCTGGCCCGCTCCAGTAGATTCCATACTGGAATTCTCCCCGATCCAGCCGCTCCGGTGTCGGCGACTCCCACTTCAACCCGTCATTGGAAACGAGGCCGAACTTCTTAAAAACCCCATCATTCTCCATGACTTGGAGATAGACCCAGGTGACAGGGTGCATCTCGCCGGTTTTGCGGGGCTGCTGCACCACGATTTCCACGTTTTCGCGCTGCGACAGGAGTCGCCCGTCGATGAAGATCTGGTTCTGCACTCCTATCTCAAGGGGGGCACCCCAAACAGCACTCATCAGGACTCCCCCCCAGCACGGTCCGAAAATCCAACATAATTTCCACAAGCCCTCTATCATCTCACTGAAGTCTTTCGAGAATGCTAACCAAATCAAGTCATAACCTGTTGCACATTAGCAGGAAGCCCGATCGACTTTCTACAGTTTTTCCTAGACACGGGAGGGGACTCTGACAATTCTCCGGTTAGTCATGAAACCCATTCATTGGATCCTCGCCTTTGCGGCGCCCCTCTTCCTCAGCTCCAGCGCATTTTCCGCGGGAGTTATCAGCGTGAACTTTGAAGGAGGCCACGGCGGAGAACCTGGAACAGCCCCTAATGCCCTCGTCACGGGAGTCGCCGGTGCCGTTCCTGCCGACAACTGGAACAATGCCCTTGGTGGCACCGGGACGATCAACAATCTCACGGATAATACCGGAGCCAGCACCGGGACCTCGGTCGCGTGGTCAGCGAACAACTCCTGGTCCGTCAACGATGCGGGCGCCCCTCAGCCGGGTGACAGCCAGAACGGAAACCTGATGTGGGGTTACCTCGATAACATGCACGACAGGGGCCCGATTACGATCGACAACGTCCCTGCCTCCTTCCAGGCCACCGGCTACAACCTGCTCGTCTATCATGGCACTGACAGCCCGGGCACGATGGGCTTCACGGTCAGCGATGGTGTCGGTGCGGACCAGACCCTTTACAGCAACCAGCCCGGCCAGTGGAATTACCCCATCGCAGGTGCAGACGATGGCTTCGTGGCGAGCACCAGCACCGATTCGGGATACAGCGTGGAGACCAACTACACCCTCTTCTCTGGCCTGAGCGGCAGCAGCGTCAGTATTCAAGGTGTCCGCGGTACATTCGGCGACGGTCGTGCCCGTCCCAATGGATTCCAGCTGGTGCAGATTCCCGAGCCTTCCTCCGCTCTTCTCCTTGTTCTCGGATCCTTCGGCCTGATCCTTCGCCGCCGGCGCTAGTAGATCTGCCAGCATCTGGTTTATGATTTCGCGGCTGGGAGATCCTCCCAGCCGCTTTTTTCTGGAGGCCCATTCAACACGTTCCATGAAACGGCTACTCATTAACTCAGCGCTTGGCTCCATCTTTCTGGTTCATTCAGTCAGCTGGGCTCAGAACACCATCAGCGTAAACTTCGAGGGAGGCCACGGCGGCGACCCCGGAACAGCCCCTAATGCCCTCGTCACAGGGGTGGCTGGGGACGTGGCGGTCGGCAACTGGAACAACGCTCTCGGCGGGATCGGAACCTTGGACAATCTCGTTGATGATACCGGTTCCATTACCGGGGCCTCGGTCAGCTGGTCAGCCAACAACTCCTGGTCCGTCAACGATGGGGGCGCCCCTCAGCCGGGCTCCAGCCCCGACGCCGACCTGATGTGGGGCTACCTCGACAACATGCACGACCGTGATCCCATCACGATCAGCAACATCCCCCAGTCATTCATAGACAGCGGCTACGAACTCCGGGTCTACCACAGCACTGACAGCCCGGGCACGATGGGCTTCACGGTCGATGATGGCGTTGTTGCGGCCCAAACCCTCTACAGCAACCAGCCCGGCCAATGGAACTACCCTCTCGATGGCGGGAACAACGGTTACATTGAGAGCACCAGCACTGATCCTGGATACGACGTTCCCTCCAATTTTACCCGCTTCACTGGACTGTCTGGAAGCAGTTTGACCATTCAGGCAGTGAGGGGAACCCTCGGGGACTCGCGCTCCCGGCCGAACGGGTTTCAGATTACCGCCCTTGCGCCGGTCCTGGACAGCGACATGGACGGACTCGATGATGCGTGGGAGACCGCCTATGGACTCGACCCGTCAGACGATGGCTCCGGAGACGTTGCCAATGGGCCGGACGGGGATCCCGATTCGGACAATATTACAAACAGCGATGAGTTCCTTCTAGGAACCCATCCCAACAACGACGATAGCGACAATGATGGTCTCAAGGACAACGTCGAGGACGACGGCGGCACCTTCGTTGATCCTGACGAGACGGGCAGCAGCCCCACCAATTCTGACAGCGACGGGGACGGGCTCACCGACGGATCCGAAGTTGAACTGAACCCCTTCTTCAGTGATCCCAATCTTCCCGACACCGACGGCGATGGCCTGACAGACGCCGATGAGGTTGATGCCAACCCCTTCGTCACCGATCCCTCTGCAAGTGACACGGACGGAGATGGTGTGGATGACTCCGCGGAACTCGCGCTGGATACCGATCCCACCGACGCGAGCAGTAAACCCAAGGCCGGAACCGGCCGGATCATCTCGGTGAACTTTGAAGGAGGCCACGGGTCCGAGCCAGGAACCGCACCAAACGCTCTGGTCACCGGTATGGCAGGTGCCGTTCCAGCTGAAAACTGGAACAATGCCCTTGGTGGCACCGGGACGATCAACAATCTAGCGGATAATACGGGGGCCACCTCCGGAGCCTCGGTCACCTGGTCAGCCAACGCCTCCTGGTCCGTCAACGATGCGAACGCCCCCCAGCCTGGCTCGAGCGAGAATGCCAACCTCATGTGGGGTTACCTCGATAACATGCACGACAGGGGCCCGATTACGGTCAGCAACATTCCTCCTGCCTACCGGACCAACGGCTACAACCTGATCGTTTATCACAGCACGGACAGCCCGGGCACAATGGGTTTCACCGTGAGCGACGACGGAGGCGCGACTTCGACGACCCTCTACAGCCACCAGCCCGGGCAGTGGAACTATCCCATCGACGGCGGCACCGATGGATTTGTAGCCAGTAGCAGCAGTGATCCGGGCTACAATGTGGCATCCAATTACACCCTCTTCTCCGGACTGAATGGTGCCAATCTTTCGATCCAGGCAGTCAGCGGCTCTAACGGCGACGGTCGTTCCCGTCCAAACGGATTCCAGATCGTCAGCCAGGAACCCGAACTCCCGCCCCGGATCACCTCCGTGAACCACGATCCGGGTAACGGCACCCTCCGCCTGACCTGGTCCTCACGGGAAGGAAAGTCCTACAACCTGCGCAGCGCGGTCGATCCCTCCATCGATCCGCCCCTCGACTGGCCGATTTACAATGAACACGAAAACATCATGGCGACCCCCCCTGAGAACGAACTGGTCATCGCACATCCTCCCGAGGGACTGCGCCTCTTTGTCGTCGAGGAATTCAACACTCCCCCACCCTTCGCTGACGACTTCGAGACCGACTCCGGCTGGACTACACTCGTCAATGACGCCACCGGCAACACGGCCTGGGAACGCGGCACACCCATCGGCAGTACCGGCCCCCTGAGCGGCGCGGGCGAGTCCAACAATATCTGGTCCACGAACCTCGGGGACTATGGACCGGATTCCGACATTTCGCTCCGTTCGCCGGCGATCAATCTCAGCGGCCTCGCGAATGCCAGTCTGGGTCTCCAGGTCTGGCGGGATGGCGATGGCTTCGGGGAGACGGCTTCCGTGCGCTTCCTGCGGGCCGACGACCAGACCCAGCTCGGCGCCAGCACTCCGATTGACATGACAGAAATTGATTCGGACTGGACCCCACTGACACTGCCTGTCGTCCCTGAGGCCCTCGGACAAAACATCCTTATCGAATTCAACTTCACCAGCGACGCAACCCCGGACAATTTCAGCGGGCTCTCCATCGATAACGTCAGGATCGA
The DNA here is from genome assembly GCA_963935445.1 of uncultured Roseibacillus sp. Lineage (GTDB taxonomy): Bacteria > Verrucomicrobiota > Verrucomicrobiia > Verrucomicrobiales > Akkermansiaceae > Roseibacillus_B. The sequence continues at coordinate 4,108 of CAWWCX010000068.1, read as the reverse complement.
GGCTCTCTAGCTCAAGGCCCTTTCACCCCGGAGACCTCTGCCCGCCTGCAAGCAGATCTCCTTGTTCTCCGGGGGGAACGGGAAGCCTACCCGAAGAGCTCCATGATCGGCTCCGTCACTCCGTCCGGCGTGACATAAAACGGGCGCTGCTCGACAGCGTAATGGTGGTCATGCGGAATCCCGAGCGCCCGATAGATGGAGGCATGTAACTGCTCGGTGGTGACCGGGTCCTTCACCGTCGTGCAAGGCCGCTCGTCAGCAGTCTCCCCATAGACGAATCCCTTTTTCACACCTCCTCCAAAGAGGAGAACGCTGCCTGCCCCGGTAAAGTGACGGTGCATTCCGTAGTGCTGCAATCCTTCGATCCGGTGCGGCACCTGCACCTGGTCCTTCACCTTTTTCTCAGGCTTGCCCTCCGTCATCATGTCCCGGCTGAATTCGGTAGCCACGACAATGAGCGTCCGGTCGAGAAGCTTGCGGGACTCGAGGTCGAGAACAAGCTGGGCGATCGGAGCATCGATCATCTGCTTGAGTTCCTTCATCCGGGTGTGCCCGTTGTCGTGGGTATCCCAGTATTTGAACGGGTAATATCCGTGGGTCACCTCGATGAAGCGTGCACCTGCTTCCGTGAGCCGACGGGCCAGAAGGCAGCCAAGCCCGAAGCGCCCACCCACTTTGTAGGTGTCGTAGATATCCTTTGGCTCCTGGCTCAGGTCAAACGCCTTACGCGCCTTGGGACTCGAGAGGAGGCGGTGGGCATTGTCGATGGAATTCAGCAGCGAGTCGCGCTGGTACTGCGAGCCGTGCTGCTGGATCGGACTGTCGGCGAGCAGCTTCTTGTAGGCCCGGTAGCGCTTGGCGAAGCGCTCATCGCTCATGCCCGGGGGAGGCTTGACCGCCTCCACTGCCTGATCCGGCTCCACCAGGAAAAAAGGGCCGAATTCACTGCCCAGGAATCCGGCAGTGTGGAACGCCTTCAGCGACTCCTTCTCTCCTCCGTCAAAGGTCTGCCCGATGTCTATGAAGGCGGGCAGGTCGGGATTCAGGGGACCGAGAGTCCGGGAAACCCAGGAGCCGATATGGGGTGCCGCCACCGTAAGAGGAGGCTCGTAGGCGGTGTGCCAGTGATACTGATGACGGCTGTGCAGAATGAAGCCGAGGTCCGCCGCGCGGTAGGTTTTGATCAGCGTCCCCCGATCCATGACCTTGCCGATCTTCTCGAGGCCCTCGGTAAACTGCAGGCCGTCCACCACTGTATCGACCGCCGGGAAGGTGGAGAGCACCTTCTTGGGATCAAGCCCCTTCTCATACGGAGTATAACGCTTCGGGTCAAAGGTGTCCGTGCTGGCCATTCCTCCTCCGAGCCACAGGACGATCACAGTATCTGCGGTCGCGTCCAGAGGAGCTTCCCTGGCTTTGGCGGCGGCGGCAGCGGTCGTGCTGGGATAGCCGGCAGAGAGCGCCCCCAGGGTAGCGGCCGAAGCCGAGGTCAGAAAGTCGCGGCGGTCTGTCTTCATGAGATGGTTTGGTTGTCGGGCGGGCGAGCCGCCCGCCGTCGATGGTCAGAATCGTTCTGGCTGGTTTACTGAATCAGTTGGAATTCCGGATGCATGGCAAGCATCCATAACAGGTCTTCAATGCCCTGGGCGGTTGGCGGCTGCCCGATCACTTCAAGTCCCGCACGAAGCTCCGGCTCCGAGGCCGTCCGCCCAAGGGCGCTTACAAAGAGGTTTGCCACCACAGCTTCAGGCGGCCGCCCCGACTCCAGCCAGGCCTTGCCGCCGCGTGCCATCAGGTCGGCCACGGGCTTTCCATTGGAAAGTTCGATCAACTGTGCCGTCGTGGCGACCGAGTCGCGCTGGGTCACCACCACGTCGCGCTTCGGCCTGCCCAGCGTCCGCATCAGTCGGCTCAGGTTGCGGCTCCCCGCCCTTTTCTGGCCGGTCGAGCGAACCGGAACCTCTTTCGCGGAGGCCAGAATCACCTGGTCCAATCCATCGAGGAACTGTTCCGCGGACATGCGCCGGACCAGAGGTCCACGAAAGACGAAGTCCTCCGCATCCTCATCGCGGGTCACCGACGGCCGCTGATAAGCCATCGATGTCAGGATCAGCTTCATGGTATGCTTGAGGTCGTAGCCGTGGTCCGCAAAATCCACCGCCAACCAGTCGAGCAGATCCTGATTCCACGTCGGATTGTCCATCTCGTCCACCGGCTCCACCAGTCCATGACCGAAGAAAATTGCCCACAGGCGATTGACCATCGTGCGGGAGAGGCGGCCATTCCCGGGCGAGGTTATGATCCCCGCCAATTGCTCTATCCGCTTCTGCGGCGGCGCCGCCGGGTCGACTTTCCCGAGCTCCGGGTAGAGAAAACCGGGCGTGGCCTTCTCCCCCGTGGGTTTGTCACAGCGGTGAATGTCGAGCGGCCCACCAGCGAAGATTGCGGCAAAGGAATAGGTCTGCTTGAGGGTCCAGTCGTTGATGAAGGAGTCATGGCAGGAAGCGCACTTGATATTGAGGCCCATGAAGACCTGGGCCACGTTCTGGGCGGCCTGCATCTCCGTTACCTGCGAAGCATTGACCGTGCCGCGCCAGGCCACTCCCTTGATGAAACCATCAGAACCACCCTCCGGATGAATCAGTTCCCGCACGAACTCATCATAGGGCTTGTTCTCGCGAAGTGCATTCTTGAGCCAGCCCGTGATGGGCTTACCCCCGCCCCCGTGATACTGGCGCGTGTAGCTGTTACGCAGGCAATCATTCCAGAAGGTCACCCAGTGCCCGGCATAATTCGTCGTGTCTGCGAGCAGCTCTGCAACAAGCCGCGCCCGTTTGTCTGAGCGCTCATCACTTTCAAAGGCCTTGAGCTCAGCCGCCGTGGGAAGCAGTCCGATCGCGTCAAGATACACCCGGCGCGCGAAGACCGCGTCACTGACAGGCGCCGCTGCGGAGACCTTGTTCTTTTTCAGGTATGGTGCCAGAAGCCGGTCAATCGGGTTCTGTTCCGGACCCGGGGGAAGCTCCACCCGACGCGGGGCAAGCGGCGCGTTTCGAAACTTCGCAAAGGTAAATCCCTTCTCCCACTTCAGTCCCTGATCAATCCATGCCCGCAGGATGGAGACCTCTTCCAGACTGAGAGCCTTTCCCTTCGAAGGCATCCTCTCATCCGGATCATTGCTCAACACAAGCTCGATGAGGAGGCTCTCGGCGCTCTTCCCGGTGACTACCGCAGGACCGCTATCCCCACCTCCGATGAAGGTATGGATATGATCTATGTTGAAGCCACCCTTGCGCTTTCCATTGGCGTGACACTGGGTACAGCTGCGATCGAGGATGGGCTTCACATCCTTGGCGAAATCAACCGGGCGCGAAACCGCCGGAGGCAGTTCCCTGGGGGCGCTCTCCGCGGCATGGAGCGACCGGGGGGCGATGACAGTGCACAGCGCGAAAGCCGCCACCGTGAATGGGCAGAAAAGAGTTGATCGAAGCATGATCTGAGGCCCCGGGGATATCCGTGACCACGTCCTGATACGGCAAGAGCGCCCGCTTGTCAGGCCGGATTGCGCAGATGTTCCGCCAGCGCCGGCACTCCTGTCCTCCAGACGTGCGACCAAAGCCCTCTGGCCCCGGCCGCAAGGGCCTTCAAGGCACCTACTTGGACCCCCTTGATTTCATCGAGAGGATACTCGTTCCGTGCGTCACAATCCCTGATCCACCCGTTATGATGCGCTTGACGGGCAGGCCGCTGTCGGGATCGTGGGTGAGAGGCGGATCTGTCATCTTCTGCTGAACTTCAAACCGGCGAGGCTTTTCGTCGGAGTTTTCTGGGATCGTTTCGTAAACATAGGTAGCCATGAGTCTCGAGATGTCTTGCTTGTTGCCAAGGGACCTTACTCCGCCCCGGGGCAACGGGCAAAGCGCGATCTGCAGGATTACAACCGCCTCCTCTCCCCGCCCATGAAAATGGATCATCAAGGCCGGTTCATCCGCAGAAGCCTCCGCAAAGACCGTTTCTTCCTGTTCCTTCTGCTTCTCATCGGGGCGAGCGTGGGATGGTGGGCGCTTCAGGCTGTCTCTTATACACATCTGACGCTGCCGACGATATG
>CAWWCX010000067.1:0-13605 GCA_963935445.1 uncultured Roseibacillus sp. | reverse complement strand
CACTGCATATCGTCGGCAGCGTCAGATGTGTATAAGAGACAGCTCCACCTGTTGCGCCCCATTTCCCGCAATGAGCTTTCCGCCCATCACTTCGCTCAGCTTCTGGATCGGATAGGCTTTCATACGCGCTCCTCTCCCCGGGCCTTGCGACGCGCATCCATCGCTGCACGCGCCAGCTTCCGGTCATCAAGCGGAACCCGGCCGTCCGCGCATTCCTGGTAATTCTCATGCCCCTTCCCCGCGATCAAAACAACATCCCCTCCCCGCGCTTCCTGAACTGCTGCGCGAATCGCCTCCTCCCGGTCCACAACCCGCTCGTATACGGAACCCGTCATTCCGCGTTCAATATCTTTGATTATTGCTCCGGGATCTTCAGAACGGGGGTTATCCGAAGTCACCACGCAATGATCGCTGTGGCGAGATGCAGCCCTGCCCATGAGCGGACGCTTCTCGCGGTCGCGATCGCCTCCGCATCCGAAGACCGTGATGAGGCGCCGCGGGTCGAGTTCCCGCAGAGTCCGGCAGACATTATCCAGAGCGTCCGGCGTATGAGCGTAATCAACGAAAACTGTAGCACCATCCACCGAACCCACGCACTCCATCCGGCCCGGGACCTGCGGTGCATTCGCCAGGGCCGCAACCGCTTCCCGGAGCGGAATTCGGAGGGAAACCGCAGCTGCCAGCGCTCCAAGCGCATTGTACACGTTAAACCGGCCGATCAACGGCAGTCGGACAAGGTAGGATTTTCCTCGGGCGAAGAGCTGGAATTCGGAGCCCTGTGATGTCTGCTTCATGTTGCCGGCCTTGAAATCGCATTCCATCCCGAACCCGTAGGTGATGATCCTCACCCGGTCGGCGTATTCCCGCGCCAGAAGCTCTCCATAGGCGTCGTCCCGATTGATCACTGCCGCAGGACGTTTGCCGGCAATATCAACCGATACACTTTCGAAGAGGCGTTTCTTCGAATTGAAGTAGCCCTCCATGGATCCATGGTAATCCAGATGGTCCTGCGAAAGATTGGTGAACACCGCCACATCGAAGGCGACTGCATCGGACCGCCCCTGGGCCAACCCCTGCGAAGACACCTCCAGCGCAACTCCGGGGCATCCGTTGTCACGCATGCCTCGCAGGAGCTCCTGTAGCTGGATTGTGCCCGGAGTCGTAAAATTGGCCACCTCCTGCTTGCGGCCGTCGTCAAAGACGACTGTTCCTATCAAGCCTGCCCGCCGCATGACATGCTTGAGAATACAGTGGATAAGAAATGCCGTGGTGGTCTTGCCATTCGTGCCCGTGACACCGGCCACCCGGAGGTCCAGAGAGGGGTTGGCACACCAAACTCCCGAGAGAACACCCAGTGCCTGCCGCGAGTCCGGAACCATCACCCAGCCCACGCCCTCGGCAAGTTCCGGGGGCGCTGAACTCTCCGCCACGATGGCAGAGGCTCCCGCCTCGAGCGCTGCGTTGATGAAATCGTGCCCATCCACGGTCTCACCCCTCACTGCTACGAACAGGTCGCCATGCCCCACCGCGCGACTGTCATCGCGCAATCCCTCCACCTCACGGTCAGATGGCCCGGTAAGGGCGACCTGAGGAAGCGGAGCGATGAGTTCGTGCAGGAGCATGGAAATTAGTTTTCGTGCACTGCGAGGGTTTCCTCCACCGGCTCGGTGGGCGTCAGATTGAGATAAGAGGCCGTGCGCTCTGCGATACGCTGAAAGATCGGCGCGGCCACTGAGCCTCCACCGATATCCACCTCCTCGGTACGAGGATCACGAATCACAACAACACAGACAAAGGCCGGATCATCCCGGGGCATGAACCCCGCAAAGGAAACCGCATAGCGGTTGGTTCGGTAGACTCCGTTCTCATAGAGGTGGGCCGTTCCGGTCTTGCCGCAGACGAGAAAGCGGGGAACGGCGGCCCGGCGACCGGTATTCCCCTTCCCTAGCGGATTGACCACCGTCTCAAGCGCCATGCGCATCTTGTGCGCTGCCCGTTCGGAAATCACCCGTTCCGCCAACTCCGGCGGATATTCCTGCACGACCGTCCCATCATTGGCCAGCAGGGCCTGCACAAGCCGGGGCTTCATGCGCAGGCCGCCATTCGCGACGGCTGCGTAGGCCGAAGCCACCTGCAATGGCGTAACAACTACACCATACCCGTAGGTGATTCTCGAAAAGTTGACTCCGTTTCCAGGATCGGCAGTCCAACCCGCCTCTTCGCCCGATAGCATGATTCCCGTTTTCCGGGTAAATCCGAAGCGCCGGAGATACTCCATGAAGCGCCTCGTGCCCACCCGCATGCCGATCTTGTAGGCTCCGATGTTGCTGGATTTCGCAAGGACCTGCTCAAGGGTCAGCATCCCGAATCCCTTGTAGTCCTTTACGTAACTCCCCGGGATTCGCATGTAGCCGTTGTGACAGAACGTCTGCGTCCTTGGATTCATGAGGCCGAGATCGAGGGCCGCCGCCGCCGATACCAGCTTCAAGGTCGACCCCGGCTCGTAGACACCCTGCACTGCATAATGCATCGAGGTCTCATCTATGTTCTCCCGCAAATTGAGATCGAAGTGGGGCCGGCTCGCAATCGCCAGGACATCGCCGGTCTTCGGCTCAAGCATGACAACCGCACCGCAATTGGATTCGAATTCCTGGAGGCCCCGGTCCAGCTCTTCCTCCACGATAGCCTGAATGTTCAGGTCGAGCGTCAGCCTTGCATCGAAGCCGGAGCGCGGTGGCTTGAGCACTCCCCCTCCCGTGAGGAGAACGAGACCTGACTGGTCTTTCCTGGTGATCTGGTATCCATCGTGCCCTCGGAGGTGGGACCCCAGCTCCCGCTCCAGCCCGCACTGCCCCACACCCTCATGATTTACGAACCCGGTGGTGTGGGTCGCCAGGTTGGAGGCGCTGTACCAACGCTTCACGCTCTTTTCGAACCGGAATCCGTAAATGAAATTCTCCTTGAGGGTTTCCTCGATCTCATCCGCTTCGTCCTCCCGGAGGTCCTTCGCGATGGTCACGTATTCCAGCTTTGCACTCAGCTTTTCCTCGAGCTCCTGAGCGCTGACCCCCAGGGCCCGGGCCGTGATCGGAATCATGTGCTCGACGTAGCGATCCAGCAAATCGCCCACCGGCAACTCCTCACGCAGGCGATGCGTCCGGCGTCTTACCAGACGGCGGCGCTCCTCATCCGTTCCCTCGATCCAATCCGGGGTATCCACCAACTGGGCAAAGGCCACAGCGCGGGCCGCCACATCCGGGTCCCGAAGATGAATCTTATCCGCAACTACCGTGGTCACCGGTAGGTTTCGCGCCATGATGCGATCGTTTCGATCCACGATATAACCGAACTTCCCCGGCAGGATTTCCTTGGCCGTCCGATTAAGCGCTGACTTGCGGGACGAGCTGTCCCGATCGATCCACTGCAGGTATATGAGACGGGCCGACAGGCCGCTGAACCCCGTCACAAGGACCAGGCAAACAAGCAGAGCACGGGAGTGAACAGCCGATTTCACAGGGTTCAAGGTTCGCTCGTCACGGCGGAGAGTGAGAGATCGCCCGCCGAAGCCGGGCGTGAGAGAACAGCACCACGGGCAGACTCCGAGCCTGACTCCGTTCGGAAGGAAATCTCCTTCACGACGCTCGGTGGAATGCGCCGCAAATCAGATGACATGTCAGCAAGCCGGTCATTGATCAGGATCGGGTTGAGCTGATCATCCAGTCGCACCTCCAGGTTTGTAATATCCAGCTTATGCTGCGAGATCCTCTCCTCCACGACCTGAATTTCCCGTGCCACGTTGATCTGCCGGTTCTTTACGTAGGCGTGGAAGACTCCGGCACCTCCCATCACTACCATCGAGGCAACCAACAGAATCACCGTTCCCATCCCGAGAGACGTCCTTGTCGTTTTCCGGCGGTTCATGACGTGCCTCCTTCTCTTTTCTGCGCTACCCGCAACTTGGCACTGCGAGACCTGCGATTGTGGGACACTTCTGAATCGGCTGCCACTACAGGGCGGCGCGTCAACACGTCTAGGCAGTAGTCGGGATTGGCGCGAGGCGCCGGCCACTCGGGGCGGTCAAGCTCGCGACTGCTTCTCAATTTCATGAAACGCTTCACCAGACGGTCTTCCAGGCTGTGAAATGTGATGACCGCCAGCCTTCCACCGGGCTTGAGCAGGGCCGGAGCGGCCTCGAGGGCGGCCGCCAGAGACTCCAGTTCCCGGTTGACCGTCATTCTCAAGGCCTGGAAAACCCGTGTCGCCGGATGCACGCGGCCCTTGCGGCCAACTACCGCGGCAACGCACTCCGCAAGATCCAGGGTATCACAGAACAGTCTGCTCGCCCGACGACGCACAATTGCTGCAGCCACGGCCCTGGCCTTCCGTTCCTCACCGAGGTCACGAAATATGCGGGCCAGGTCAGCTTCGCTCCAGTGGTTAACGAGATCCGAGGCCGTGATACTCTCCGAGGGGCCCATCCGCATGTCCAGTGGCCCACTGGATCGCAGTGAGAAGCCGCGCTCCGCGGTATCCAGCTGATGAGAAGACACTCCGAGGTCGAGCAGGATACCGTCTACTCCTTCCGGAGCGATTTCCGCACCCACCTCAAGCAGGTTCGAGAAGTTTGTACACCGCAACTCGAAGGACTTCCCGTGGCAGCTCAAGAGCGCTTCGGCATGGGCAAGAGCCTCAGGGTCGCGGTCAAGTCCGATCACCCGCGCGCCTCTCTTCAGGATCGCAGTGGAATGACCAGCCCCACCCAGCGTTGCATCAACAATGGTCATTCCCGCAGATGGGGACAGGTAATGAATCACTTCCTCCAGCAGGACCGGAACATGATGGAACCCCGGTTCTCCTCCCTCTCCCGCACCACGCTCATTCTCCATCCCATGAAAAGGTTCTCCCCTTCCCGGCCCTTCCAAAGGGCTCCCCAACCCCGGCACCGTCAACAGAGATGTTGAACAGTCGGCCAGGCACCAAGCCATCGACGGCACCGGGGTTGGAGAAGGCAGGGGCATCAGCAGTTCATCAGTCTTTGTGTGTTCGAGGAAAAGTTCATGAGAAATCCACGGCTTCATAGAGGTCCCCCAGCAAAGCCTCTTCAGCCGCCTGCAGAGCCTCGTGATCTCGCGGGCTCACAATGTCGAAATTCGTGCCGCGCCCATACAGATGCACGGCCCCACCGGCCTCGAGGCCCTGCTCACCGGCGAGTCTTTTGGGGATGAGAACCTTGCCTTGGTCATTGATGGTAACCGGGGTATTGCGGGAATAGAGCAACCCCTTGCGCTGACTCTTCACACCGGCCGCCTCCTCCGAGGAATCGATGGAGGAGATCATGGCTGCAAACGCCTCATCAGTGAGCGCCTTGAGGACCGGGACCTTGTAAATACTCCACTTCAAAAGCCTCAGTGGCAGGGCCTCCCCTCGCCCTGGGCGCCACTCAGAGGGCACGGAGACACGAAACTTGGCATCCAGCTTGAAGTCGAAAACTCCCTCGAAACTATTGATTGGGACTCCCACCGTGCACTCAGCGGTTAAATCAGTGCACTTTGGTACACTCCAAGACACTATTCCGTCAATCTAAAATTTTCTGAGACCGCTCCCTTTTTATCGGCTATCCGGGGAGGATTTCTTTTAAAGAATCTCAAATTAGAATCCTGAAACCCTCTGGTTATTCAAAAAACTGCAGGCTTGCCGCGCTATTGCCCCACGGAAGATTGCAAAATCATCCCTTCCTGAGGAATTCTCGGTATTTGGTGTACTCCAGTGAACCTTCTCTCATGCCTCCATCCGCCCACACCGTGACCCCTGCCGAGCCTTGTGGCTCCCTCCATCACCTTGAAGGCGTTTCCTGAGCGAAGCCCCGGTCAGGACATGATCGATTGGAGAATCGATATCCTCCATGGATCCCACTCAGGCCCCCTGCACCGAAGAAGGATCTCAGCAGGCTCCCAAAACAGACGGGGCCTCCTCCACCCGTGGCTCCTACTTTACCCTGATTACAAGTCGGGCATCCTTGTCGGAGACCTTCCCAGCCTCCGGGAACCAGTTCACATGAAACCCATGAATGATCTTGTTCTTCTGGTTAAAGCTGAGCACCCCGCAGTCGGGGTTGGCAGTCGTCAGCTGAAACTCATGATCGCCATAGCGATCCGACTCCAAGGCAAAGGCCCTCGCCCCCTTGGGACACACCTCCGGAAGGTTTTCATCGTAATCTTCGAACTTGATCCGCTTAGCTCGCCTCTCTCCAACGGGCAGTATGGAAATTTGCGTATCCTCCAGCTTATCCTCGGTTTCCTTCTTTTCCAGGTCCTCGTCATCGATGTGGCGGAAGAGGTCGCCCACCAGGATCCTGACCCCGGCACGGAGGCTTCCCTTGGCGCTCCCCTTGTCCACAATCCTCGTGGAAATCTCCACTCCACGCTTACTGAACACATGGGTCACCTTCACCTTGACTCCTCCCGTGTAGGTAGCGGTGAAGCTGATCGGCTTATCAAGGGGAGGATCGGCCGTTTCCTTTCCGAAGTCCTCGAATCCATCTTCAACAATCCTGCGATAGGACCAGCGAGCCTTATTTCCCTGACCAACTTGCTCCTCGAGGACATAGTAAATTTTCAGCGTGCAGCCTCCGGTCGTCAGTCGCTTCCTGTCCTTCTCGAAGAAGAGTTCCGACTTACCATCACCCCCGATCAGGAATTCAAAGTCCCGGGACTCTGAAAAACCAAGCCAGCAGCCGAGGTAGGGTTTATCGAGAGCCGAGGGGAGTTCCGCCCCACCTCCCGGCAGGACGGCAAGAACAGCTGCGCAGGCACCAGCAAGAACGCTCTTCATGTTTCACCGGTAACAGCAGCCCGGGCTTTTCACCAGCGCAATTCTGAGCTTTGCTCAACCACTCATGACTACTGAGGAACTGGATCAATCTGCACGAGACGACGACGCACCTCCGCACGGCCTTTCCGATGAAGTGCGCTCTCTCTGGCTCGCCCGGGCAGGCCGCTGGCACGAGTCACACGACCTGTGCACCACGATTCCAGATCCCGATGGGGCGTGGATTCACGCGCATCTTCACCGCGAGGAAGGCGACCTCTCCAACGCTCGCTACTGGTACAACCGGGCGAGACGACCCGAGCCGGACTCATCGGTCACCCTCGAGGAGGAGTGGCGCGAACTCGTCGACCACTTCCTGCCCCGCAGCTGAGTGTAACCCAAAGAAAAGATGTCCGATAAGAATGTCCGCCGCGCTGCCGTCTCGGCACTGCGAGCGTGGGCCAAGGGCCATCATTATGCGGACGCGCTGGTAGAGCGTCACGCGCATCGCAACCGTCTTTCCTCTCCAGACCGGGCCCTGCTCCACAGCATCCTGTTCGCGGTCCTGCGCAATCGCAGCCTTCTCGATCACTGGATTGGAATGCTGCGCAAGGGGAAACTCGATCACGAGACTCGCGATGTGTTGCGAGTCGGAATCTGCCAGCTCCTTCTCCTTGGCATTCCTGATCATGCTGCCGTCAACGAGACGGTGGCTTGTGCACGGAGCCCTGTCCGGGGACTGATCAATGCAGTTCTGCGTCGAGCGGTGGCAGCTCGCAAAACGCTCTTCTCCGAGCGTGACAACCTGCCTGTCGCGCTCGCATACTCTCACCCTGAGTGGCTCTGCAAGAGGTGGCACAGGCAATTCGGCAAGGAGGCAACAAAGGCGCTTCTGGCATGGAACAACGAACCTGCACAGATCTACCTCCGCCTGAATCCCCTGACTCCGAACCCCCTCTCTCCGGGGACCTGCGAATCCCTCTCCCCCACGTCGGCGGAGGGATTCTACGCACACGATGGAGCCCTGCCCCCTGACTGGATCGAGGAGGGCCTCATCACCGTCCAGGATCCATCCACCCGACATGCGGTGGAGCTCCTGAATCCCCAGCCTGGCGAGACCATTCTCGATGCCTGTGCCGCACCCGGAGGCAAATCCTCGCTCATCGCCTCCCTGATGCGGAACGAGGGCCTGCTCCACTGCACCGATAGAAATGAAAAAAGAATTCCCCGCCTCGCCGGGAACCTGAGCCGGCAGCATGTGAGTATTGCCCGGATCTCGACCTTCGACTGGGCCACGCCTGCACCCATGGAGTGGCGGAAACACTTCGACGGCATTCTCCTCGACGTTCCCTGCTCCAACACGGGTGTCCTCCGGCGCCGGATCGACGCCCGCTGGCGACTCCGGACCGACCAGATCAGCGCTCTCCAGAAGATTCAGCGGAGCATTCTTGAGAATGCCCTGCCCTGCCTCAAGCCAGGCGGGCGACTCGTCTACTCCACCTGTTCACTTGAAGAAGAGGAAAACGGCGAGCAGGTTGCCTCCTTCCTGCAAAGCCACCCCTCCGTGGAACTCCTGGACTCCAGCCAGTCCCTTCCCTTCCGGGACGGGTTCGATGGATCCTTCGCGGCCGTTCTCGTCCAACGCGAAATTTGACTTCAACGCCTCAAAATCCACGCGAATTTCGTCTCCCCTTTTCACCCGTTCCACCCTAGCTTTCACCCGTGCGTAATCTTCTCAGCCTCCTCCTGGCGATCGGGATCCTGCTTTCCTCTGCGCTCTTCGGATATTTTTACATCAATATCAGCAGCAATACACAATTCGAGCGCTCCGACAATGCGGAGGCTGCTACTGAGGACTAGCTCAACCGCCGTTCCGGCCTTCAACCGTTTCCCCGGTAGAAACCGCTCTCCGTGAACCCGCCCTGCGGTTCATGGAACTCGTTCCCGCTCCCTTTCATGCTCCGGGCGGTTGAAGCCGAAGATCGAAGGCCCTTCTCCCCTCGGGGTTTTGCAACCTTCCTCAGGAACCACAGCCAGCCGCAGAATTAAGCATGTCCCATGACTCTCCGGGTTCACCCAGGAGGGGCCCGACAAAAAAACGCCCCGGGGAAAAATCCCCGGAGCGCCTGCAAGTTGAATTCCGATTTCCAAATCGGGGTTAGTCGTCTGTGAGGGAAAAGGACTCCTCCTTTTCCGGCGGCGGGACATCATCCTTGGGCTTGTCGCGGTCTCCACCGCCCCGGCGGTCTCCACCGCCCCGGCGGTCTCCACCACCCCGGCGTCCTCCGCCGCCCCGACGGTCTCCACCTCCATCACGGCGTCCTCCGCGGCCGCCCCGGCCACCGCCACGCTCGTCACTGTCGTCCTGCTCTCCCCGAGCCTCACGGATGGCTGCTCTCATGCTCATCTTGACGCGTCCCTTTTCGTCCACGCCGATGCACTTGGCAGTCACTTCGTCCCCAGTCTTGACCACATCTTCCGTATTCTCGACCCGGCCCTCGGCTAGTTCCGAGATATGGATGAGTCCGTCCTTACCGGGCAGGACTTGCATGAATGCGCCGAAGGCCATCGTGTTGACAATCTTGCCGGTGTAGGTCGCCCCGACCTCCACCTCCGCAAACATGTCTTCAATCATCTTCTTGGCACACTCTAGGGACTCTGCCTTGGAGGCATAGATGTGCACAGTTCCGTCGTCCTCGATATTAATCTCGGCACCGGACTCCGCCTGGATTCCCTTGATGTGTTTTCCACCAGGTCCGATCAGCTCCCCGATGCGATCGGGATCAATCTTGACGGACTCGATTCTCGGAGCGTGTTCGCTGAGCTGCCCCACTTCGGGGATCGCCGCAGTCATGGCCTCCTGCACCTTGGTGCGGCCTTCCTTTGCCAGGTGGACCGCATTTTCGAAGATGTCCAGGGGCACTCCGCGCAATTTCAGATCAAGCTGGAATCCGGTGATTCCTTCGCTGGTTCCGCAAAGTTTCCAGTCCATGTCCCCGTAGAAGTCCTCACTCCCGATGATATCCATGAGAAGCTTATGGTCTTTCAGGTTTCCATCGTCATCGAAATCCGTCACCAGCCCGACAGAGATCCCGCTCACTGGGCGCTTCAGCGGCACACCGGCCTGAAGGAGCGACATCGTGCCGGAGCATACCGTGGCCATTGAGGACGAACCATTAGACTCCAGAACTTCCGAGGTAACCCTGATCGCATAGGGAAATTCCTCCAAGTCCGGGATTACCGCCTCAATGGAACGCTCAGAAAGGGCTCCGTGCCCGATCTCCCGCCGGTTCAGTCCTCCAAAGCGACCCGACTCACCCACCGAAAACGGAGGGAAGGAGTAATGCAGAATGAAATGTTTGCTGTCTTCTCCTCCTGCGTAGTTGTCGAAGTACTGCTTTTCATCAGCTGGAGCCAGCGTAGTGGTCGCCAGAGCCTGTGTTTCTCCACGGGCAAAGAGAGCGGAGCCATGTACCCGGGGCAGAATGCCGGCCTCTGCCGTCAAGGGCCGCAGCTCCTCTACTTTCCGCCCATCGGCCCGGATACCCTTCTCAAGAATGCTGATCCGGAAGGCTTTCTTCTGAATATGCTCAAATGCCTGCTCAATCGCAAAATCCGAGATTTCAGGATCCGCTTCCTTCAGGGCAGCCTCCACTTCATCCCGCAGGGCTCCCACGGCCTTGGCTCGCTCGACCTTGCTCGGCTTGTAAATCGCATCTTCAATCCGATCGCCCGCCACACGGTAGCCAATCTCAAGATGCTCTTCCTTGGCAACGGTCACGGTATACTCCCGCTTTTCCTTACCGCATTGGGCAACCAGTTCCTCCTGGACTTCCACCAGAGTGGTGACGTGCCCCTGGGCAAATCGAAGGGCCTCCACAAAATCCGCTTCCGGGATCTCGTCAGCAGCACCCTCGATCATCACCACGTCGGTCTTGTTACCAACATAGACAAGATCGAGGTCGCTTTCAGCCCGTTGCTCAAAGGTCGGATTGACAACCAATTCGCCTTCCACGCGCCCAACACGCACGGCGCCGATCGGCCCTGCGAAGGGGATATCTGAAATGGCAAGAGCCGCAGAAGCCCCATTCATGGCTACGATGTCCGCATCGTTCACACCATCAGCAGCGAAGAGGATCGCGACGATCTGTGTGTCGTAGAGATAGCCCTTCGGGAATAGCGGTCGCAGAGGGCGGTCGGTCATCCGGCAGGTCAGGATTTCCTTTTCCGTGGGGCGCCCTTCACGCTTGAAGTAGCCCCCGGGGAATACCCCTGCCGCGGCCGCGCGCTCCTTGTATTCCACGGACATGGGAAACCAGGTCTGGCCTTCACGCACCTTGGTCTGCGAAACGGCCGTCACCAGGACCACCGTATCACCACAGCGAACTGTCACTGCTCCATCTGCAAGTTTTGCCAATTTACCCGTCTCGATCACGATCGGGGTCTGGCCGACATCGGCCGTTACTGTATGTGTACTCATCTTTCGTTTGCGTTATATCATCGCGCCACCCTCTCCCCATGGAGAAGGCAGCTTCAGGTTATGGGACTGACTTTTCCTCCAAGAAATTTTCCGGGAGATCAGTCAGGGATGGTGTGAGAGACAAACAAAAGGCGAAAACGCCCGAATGCGAGACAGGGCAGACGGACGAACAAGTTATCGACGTAACCCAAGCCCGGCCACGATCTTCTGGTAACGCTCCTCGTTGTCCCTTTTCAGGAAATCGAGGAGTTTACGCCGACGTGCCACAAGGGTCAGTAGTCCGCGCCGCGAGGAAAAGTCCTTGCGGTGGGTTCCAAGGTGTTCAGTAAGGTGCTTGATGCGCTGGGTCAGCAGCGCCACCTGATAGTCCGCACTTCCCGTATCATTGTCGTGAAGGCGGTATTCGGTAGGATTAATCGTCGATTCACTCATTGCTTTCGCACGCTTCAGGCTAGTAATGCAACCGGCCTGCCCTTTTTGCGGGGCGGCGGAAGAAAAGCAGAGTCCCGGCCGAATGCAACACTTATACACATTAATCAGAGGCGAAAATCCGCCCTGCGAGCCCCCAATCCCCTCAAATTTACGAACCGTAGCTGTTCAGGGAGTCCTGGGCGGATGGGATTTCAGGAAGGTTACTACCTCCGCTTCTTCCTCGGTGAGACAGAGGTAGTCGTCGTAGCCCTTCCCTGCCGCCTGACGCTGCAGGCACTCAAATATCAGGCTCTTCGGCCCAAAATGTTCCTCACCGAGGAAGACCATCGGGCTCACCTGCCCGTAGGTCGCATAATGATTCTGGGTGGCGTCTTGAAACACCTCCTGGGTTGTCCCCGCACTCCCGGGAGCGAAAACGATCCCGTGCATTGCGATGGCCAGCAACCCGTCCTCGCGAAGGCTGTTGGAGAAGTATTTCGCAATATGGACGGAGAACAGGTTGCTGGGCTCATGCCCGTAGAACCACGTGGGAACCGCCACGCTCGCCCGTCCGTGGCGAAACATGTCCAACACCTCCTGTGCACACTGCATGTAGCCCTCATCCGTGTATACGGGGGCGTGACTCAGGGTTGTGAGGGCACTCTCCAACTCCGCTTCGGTAACATCCGCGAGAAAAGCTCCCAGATTGGCCGCTTCCATGATGCCGGGGCCTCCGCCGGTTGCGATGAAATATCCATCCCGCGTCAACTCCTGTGCGATGCGTGCCACCTTCCTGTAGAAGCGGTCCGTCCGCGGAGTCTTGTGCCCACCCATGATACCGATGACCTTCTTGATCCCATCTCCTTCCGTGCGCCCCTCGAGCAGGTCATGGAGAGCGTCATCAATGGCGTGATCGTGTAAACGCTGTGAGAGAGCCTCAAGAACTCCGGGGTTCTCCCTCCCTTGGCCAAGGAAGTGGTCATAGATTCGCTTGTCCAGGCTGTTGTCCTCTTCCGGAGTCCATCCCTGCATGAGCTCGGCGCGCGAATAGAGACGCGGCCGGAAAGGATCGTAAGGGAGCCCGCGGAAGGCCGGAACCACGGTCGCTCCCCGCTCCGCCAGGAACTCCATGCCGATCTTCTCTGGAAACTGGCACCCAAGAAAGACCGTTCCCGTACAGCGCATTGCGCTCCATTCAATATCGGCCTCGCGCAGGTCGAGGCCCTGCACAACGGCGTGACTCAGTTGCTCTCCCTGCCGGGAGAGCGCCAGAAGGGAATCAAGTTCCCTGACGTAGCACCGTTTCATGCCAGATTTCCGATCACGTCCTCCTTCAATACCCCGATATAAGGCAAGTTGCGATAAAGGCCACGGAAGTCCAAGCCATACCCCACCACGAACTCATCGCCAATGTGAAAGCCCACGTAATTGGCATCTACCTCCGCCTCCCGCTCCTTGTCCTTGGAGAGAAGAACACAGGACTTCACCATCTCGGCCCCCTGGTCGGCCAACTTCTGCCGCACCGCTTCCAGGGTGCGCCCGGTATCAAGAATGTCGTCCACAAGCAGGATTGAGCGTCCTTCCACCTCCGGCAACCTCGCGTCGAGAAAGTCGACCTGCCCCGAGCTCTCCGTTCCCCCGTGATAGCTGGCCACATTGATGCACTCAATCTCAAGTGGTATGGGCATACGGCGCAGGAGATCCGCCGTGAATACAAGCGCCCCCTTGAGAATCACCACTACCACGAATTCCCGGCCGCAGAACTCTTGCAGGATTCGCTCCGCGATCACATCGAGGCGTTTTTCAATGACTCCCTCGTCAATGAGAACCTTCTCCACATCGTCATGCATGGGCCAAGTTAAGCATCTCCTTTCCCCTTCTGGAACCACAAGCATTGATCCGGACAT
>CAWWCX010000066.1:0-13942 GCA_963935445.1 uncultured Roseibacillus sp. | reverse complement strand
ATCTAGTACGGTCTCGTGGGCTCGGAGATGTGTATAAGAGACAGCCTCTCGACCTACCGGCTTCCCATCTCCAAGCCCGCCAACATCCTGGGGGCCAGATTCCTGGACCCGGAAGAGCGCGAGGAATTCAAGATCCGCCGCAAGCAGGACCATCCCGTCTTCAGGCTCACCGGGCCTCCCAATGTTCTTCTTCTCAACCAGGGCGACGGCCGCTTTGCAAAAGCACCCCGGGGTGGAGGCGCGGACCTCTGGCTCAATTCCTTTCAGGGGACCTGGGCCGACTACGACAACGACGGGGACCCCGACCTCTTCGTGGCCAATGACTACGCCCCTGATTACATCTTCCGCAATGACGACGGACAGCTGGTGGATGCCACCCGGGAACTCGCCGGCGACGAGCTGCAGGGCTTCGGGATGGGCGTCTCCCTCGGGGACTACGACAATGACGGCCGGCAGGACCCCTACTTCACCTACATGTTCAGCAAGGCCGGCAGCCGGATCACGGCAATGTTCCAGGGACTGGAACGCCGGATGTACGAGGGCGTCGCCGGCAATAAGCTCCTCCGCAATACCCCGGAAGGATTCCGCACCGTCTCCGGCGACGGACCGGGCCAGATGGAGGTCATGCGAGCGGGCTGGTCGTGGGGGGGCCAGTATGGCGACCTCGATAATGACGGCTATCTGGACCTTTATGTGTCGAACGGCCTCTATACCCCTCCACCGGGAGCAGCCACGGAGGTGGACTTGTGAAGTGATCTCTGGCGCTCGGTCGTGCGCTCGGACAACAACCTGCAGAAGAAATTCGCAGCAGAGGGAGTGGACGCACGCGTCTACGGAAGCATGCCGGGCGTGCTCGATACCAATACCGAGGTGGAGGGCCGGAAGGTCCTCCGCAGCCACTCGTTCAGCGGTAAGGAGAACAACAGTGTCTTTTACAACCGTGGAGGACGCAGCTTCACCGACATCTCAGGTGTCAGCGGACTGGACAGCATCGCGGACAGCCGTGCCTTCGCCTACCTCGACTACGACCGCGACGGGCGCCTGGACATCGTTCTCACCAATACCAACGAGCCTCAATTGCAGCTCTTCCGCAATGAGACCCCCGATACCGGAAAGGTCATCCACGTTCGTCTCGTCGGAGGGAACCGGAGCGCACAGGCCGGCCCCGGATGGAGCACCCGGGATGGTTACGGAGCCCACGTAATCGTGGAGACGGAAGAGCTCAGCCTTCGGCGCGAACTGCGTTGCGGGGACGGCTTTGCGGCCCAGAACAGCACCACTCTTTCCATCGGCCTCGGCAACAGGGCGCACTCCGGGACGGTCCACGTCGAATGGCCCTCCGGGAAGCGCAGCGTGGTGAAGGCTGTCCCGGCCGGCAGCCTCGTCACCATTCACGAGAACGCAGAGGAATCTCAACCCGTGGTGAGCACCCCTCCGGCGAGCACGCCCCGCCAGAGCACGGGCATGAATGAACTGTCCACCCTTCCGCGGCTCAACCTCTCCCTGCCCGCCGAACGCCCGCAGGTGTCCCTGGTCACATGTATGGCCACCTGGTGTGCGGTGTGCCGGAGCGAGCTCTCTCACCTGCGCCGACTGTCCCGGTCCACCGGCAAGAACGTCGCGTTTTTCGGACTACCGATCGACCCCGAGGACACTGCGGCCAAGCTGGCCCGGTATGCGAAGGAAACCTCTCCCCCCTACCAGCTACTCGATCCACTTTCCGCCACTCAGCGGAAGGCCCTTGAAGCGCACCTGCAAGCGAACTTCGGGGACACGCCTCTCCCCACTTCGCTCCTTGTCAACCAGACCGGCAGAATACTGGCCACCTACAAGGGCACACCCACTCTTTCAGACCTGCGCAACGCTATTCCTTGATCCGCACGCGCGAACCGGCAGGGAGGGGCTTGACCGTTGTTTCCGCTCCCGAGGGCCATCTGATCCGGAGACTGTCGAGAACTTCTTCCTTCCGCAGGGTAATCCGCACCCCACCCGCGTTCTGTGCCGAAAGCCCCTCGCCGAGTGAGCGGCGGTAGACCCGTTCTCCCCGCGAGGTGGAAATCTTCACCAGGGCCCCTACCGCATCACGATTACTTCCGGGACCTCCCACGAGATCAAGGCGAAGCACGCGCCCCGCCTCCCCCATCCCGGCCATCCTGTTACGGAACAGCCGCAGGCGGGGCGCCCCGACACTCGCGAGGGCCAGGTCGAGCCAGCCGTCCCCGTCGTAATCAAGAGTCGCGAAGGAACGGGCATCTTCCCGGCAATCCACGCCACTGACCAGGGAGCGGTCGACAAACCCGGACGCTGTCGACAGCAGAAAACGGTTCCGTTCATTTCCACTGAAGGAATTACTGCGCCACGCCGGCCCCCCGCCCCCGTTTACGGAACTGTCCTGCCTGATGCGCAACTGAAAATTCAGCAGGGGCGTGTTCCAGTGCCTCGAGTTGAGGAAACGCTCACTCTGAGTAGGGTCCGAGAGCACGACCGCGCTCCAGAAGCAACTTCACAAGTCCACCTCGGTAGCTACCGTCTTCGGGGCGGTGTAAAAGCCGCTGGGAACATAGAGGTCGAGCGCTCCATCGTTGTTGAAATCGGCGAACTGCCCTCCAAAAGCCCAACCCACCCTCGTCTCAGGAGCACCGGCTTCTGCTGCCTGGCGGAACGTCCCTTCCTCGTTTCGATAGATGAAGTTCCCCCGCGCGGCCACTTCGATGCGCGGATCCACCTTCCCGACCGCCGCGATGATTCGGTTTCCCGCCTTGGAATACATGTTGGAGACGAACAGGTCCAGATCTCCATCATTATCGTAATCGCCCAGTGACGCCCCCATCCCGAAGGCCATCTCGCCATCCGGGAAGAAGGTGGTGAAGCAATCGGTCAGGACCGGCTCGGCAGCCCCCTTCGGCGTATCGTTCCGGAGGAAGGTATCTGGCGCAAAGTCGTTGCAGACGTAGAGGTCATCATCGCCATCCCCATCCGCATCAAACCAGCAAGGCTGGTAGCTCTTGCGCCAGAGCTTCACCTGCTCGCCGCCCGCCCGCTCGAGGCGCCCTCCGCCCCGGTTCATCAGCAGGACGTTGGCGATCCCCCGGTCATCGAAGTAGGGGTGCGCATCTCGCATCAGGGCATCATGCCGGGCAGCCTCCCCGGGCGGAAGATAGCGTTCCCTCCAGGTCGGCTGCACGTCGGTGCCCGGGTTGTAGGTGCAGAGGTAGACATCCAGAAGACCATCCCGGTTGACGTCCGCCGCTGAAGTGCCGGTCACGAAGAACTGCCGGCCGAGGTCCGTGAGTTCCGAAGTGACCTCCCGAAACTGCCCTCCCTCGTTGGCAAAGTAGAGGGTGGGTTCGATGGAGCGCCCGAGGAGCAAGTCAGGATCCCCGTCGTTGTCAAAGTCTGCGAAGAGGGCGCTGTTGGCACAATTGTAGCCGCCCAGGCCGACCCGGGCGGTGACATCATGAAATTTCCCCTCTCCCCTGTTGCGCAGAAGCTGGGCCGAGCCCCACCGTGAAGTCACGAAGAGGTCGTCCTGACCGTCGCCATCATAGTCAACGACACTCACGGCAGGATACTGAAAGGAACTCTCCATGTCAGCGAGGTCCACGTATTCGCGCTTGGGAAGGAGGAGCTTCTGTTCCGCCAAGGCTTTCGTCGTGATCTCCTCCTGGAGAGAACGGCGGGCCGCATCCAGCGAGATCCCATCAGGCAGCGCCTGGGCGAGCACCTCCTCGAAAAACTCCCGGGAGGACCTGTCCTGCTCCAGGCTCAATTGCTCCCAGGTCACCAACTGCCACTCCCCGCCATCAGTCTTCTTCCAGGTCAGGCGCAGCTTGGCACGCACTCCGGCCAGTTCGGATGGACTCCGCCGTTGCCCTTCAAACTTCGCCACCATCTCGAAGGCGCCCCCGGTAAAGCTGCCCGCCAAGACCCCGAAGGAGGCCTCTTCCCACTGCCACGCCCCTCGGGGCAGGTCCGAGAAAACCGTCTCGGTCACACCCCCGGCCACCGCGGCAGGAAGCTGATCCCGCTCACCACTCACGAGGGAATCCGCCAGTGCCCGCAGAGCGGGCACCAGCTTGAGAATAAGTTCCTCCCGCTCTACCACGCGCCGGACCTGCTGATCGGGATTCAGGGGCGCCGGCTCGCTCGTTGAAATGTCCTTCTCCCCGGGTTCCCCGCAGGCCGCCAGAAGCATTGCCCCGCCGAATGGAACAACGCGGAGAAAAAACCAGCGCACCGAGTTTCCCGCATTCGGGAAACACCCCACAGGCTCGGGCACATCGCCCGTCGGGAGGGGATCAACACTCATGACCAGCAACGGACCGGATGAACGATTTCAAAAACCACGCCCCGACGGACCAGGCTCCCGCGTCTTCGGGAGAAGACTCTGTCTCCAAAGCTGCGGGAGAATGCGGCGTCTGTCACCATTCTGCTATATCGCGAGCTCCTCGATGAGGCCGTCACTGTCGGCGAATTTTTCGAGATGAACCCCCACCCTGTCCAGGAGGGTGAGGTGCATGTTGGCCAGTGGCTTTACCTCCTCGTAGCTGACATGCCGGTTCCCCTTCAGGCCCACCGCCCCGCCACCCGCCAGGAGAATGGGCAGGTTGGTATGGTCATGCTTGTTGGGATTACCCATTCCACTGCCGAAGAGGATTAGAGACTGGTCGAGAAGCGATCCTTCCCCGTCGACCGTGGCCTGAAGTTTCTGGAGATACTCGGAAAAGAGCGAGACATGGAAGGCATTGATCTTCGCCAGACGTGCGATCTTGACCGGATCGTTGCCATGATGAGAGAGCGGGTGATGAGGGTCGGGAACCCCGATTTCGGGATAGGTCCGGTTGCTGGTCTCACGCGCGAGCTGGAAGGTGATGACGCGCGTAACGTCTCCCTGAAGGGCGAGCACCTGGAGATCGAACATGAGCCGGGCATGATCCGCATAGCCAGCCGGCACGCCGACCGGTCGCTCGAGGTCGGGAAGTTCGTGATCCTTGACCCCGGCTTCCGCCCGCTGGATACGCCGTTCCACCTCTCGCACGGAGTCGAGGTAGCCGTCCACCCGGCCCCGATCCTGCGCACCCAGCTCCCGTTTCAGCCGGGCCATGTCTTCCTTCACGAAATCGAGCAGGCTCGCCCGGCGCCGCAGGGCGGCGGCCCGCTCCGGCCTGCTGCCACCGTCGCCGAAGAGGCTTTCAAACACCTGCCTGGGATGCGCTTCCGCCGGGAGCGGGGTCGTGGGCGTGGACCAGGACAGGTTGTTCTGGTAGACGCAGGCGTAGCCGTTGTCACACTGACCCACCGTCTCCATGAGGTCCATCGCAAGCTCCAGCGATGGCAGCTGGGTTGCCTGACCGATTTCCCGGGCGGCAATCTGGTCGACCGTCGTTCCCAGGTAATAATCCGAACTTTCTGTCAGCTTGGCACGCGCGGCACTCAGGAAGGCCGAGTTCGACGTCGCATGAGACCCTGGATAGGCATTGCGTAGTTCCAGGTTGGAGAAGGCGCTCACCTGGTCACGCACAGGAGCCAGCGAACTGAGGATAGGCGGAAGTGTGTCGAGGGTTTTCCCTTCGGGAGCCCAGCGGCTTTGATCCGCTCCCATGGGCATGTAGACAAACCCGAGTCGGCGAACGGTTCTTGCCGGAGTCCTCGAAGCCGCGGTGGCGGCCGGGATCATGGCATCGAGCAGGGGCAGCGCCATGGTCGCGCCCACACCGCGCAGGACGGTGCGCCGTGGCAAGGATTTCCTGGTAATGAACATGGTTGCGTGAATCAACTACTCTGCCGCAGTTCTTCTCATCATAAAGGGTCCACTCCCGACAATCCGCAAAATAATCCGGGAAAACCGGTAATCTTCAGCACCCGCTTCCCGCACGATCCTGCGAATCGCGGGAGCATCGGAGGGCTCCATCCCGCGGCCCAGGCCAAAGGTCAGGAGTTTCTCACACAGGGTCCGCACGAAAAGTTCCGGACGCTTCAGGAGCTCTTCTTCCAGCCCGCCAACCCCGGTAAAGGCCCGGCCCCCGGGCAGGAGGCCGCTCGCGTCAATCAACACCTCTCCTTCCCTCATTCGCCACTGGCCGATAGCGTCGAAATTCTCGAGCGCAAAGCCAATCGGGTCCATGGGTGCATGGCAACCCGCGCAGGAGGCCTCTTCCCGGTGCCTCGCCAGCCGCTGTCGGACGGGCAGGGAGGAATCGACGCTGCCGTCCTCGAGGGCCGGGACGTCGGGAGGAGGCGGAGGCGGAGGCGTCCCGAACAGATTCTCAAGGACCCAGTGTCCCCGCAACACCGGCGAGGTCCGGTTGGCATACGAAGTCACACTCAGGATACTGGCGTGGCGCAGGAGCCCACCCCGCTGGCTTTCCGGCTTGAGGGGCACCTTCCGGAAGCGCTCGCCGTAGACGTGGGGAATCCCATAATGCTTGGCTAGGCGCTCGTTTAGAAACGTGTGATCAGAGTGCAGGAGATCGAGAACACTGCGGTCCTCACGCAGCACACTCTCGAACAGCAACTGCGTCTCTCGTTTCATCGCCTGCCGAAGGTTATCATCAAAGTCCGGGTAGAGACGGCCATCCGGGGTAAAGGTATCGAGGTTGCGCAGGTGAAGCCATTGACTGGCGAAGTTCTCCACGAGAGAGCGCGCCCGCTCATCGGCCAGCATGCGGAGAACCTGCTGCTCCCTCCCCGCCCTGTCCCTCAGCGCCCCCCGGGCGGCCGCCTGCAGTAATTCGTCGTCCGGGATACTGCTCCAGAGAAAGAAGGACAGCCGGGTCGCGAGCTCCAGGTCCGTCAGGGGATAGACGCTCCCCGCGACCTGCTGCCCGGGGTCCCGCTCCACCCGGAACAAAAAACGGGGACTCACCAAAATCGCGGCCAGGGCCGCCTCCATCCCGCCTTCAAACCCTCCCTCCGCGCTGCCTTCGCGGTAAAACTCCATCGTCCGCGCGAGGTCTTCCGCATTACCGTGGCCCCGGTAGGCAAGGCGTATCAGTTTTCGTAACCGCTCCCGCGCGCCCACCACGTCGCGGGGCGCCTCACCACCCAGGAGGCGCCTCCTGCCCGCGGTATCACCGACTTTCCCCGGGGCAAGGGGGCCTTCAATGGAGACCTGGTAGACGGCCGGGGCGCGGCGCGGATGCCGATGCGTGTTGAAGGCCGATTCATACGGCTGACGCAGGGTTTCGGCGAGGTCGGGATGGGGAGAGACAAAAGTCACCCCGAGCCGGCGGTCACCCGCCCTGGCCCGGATCCGCGTTGCAAGATGCGCATCGACCCTCGTGTGATCCCTGCGGTCCGCCGGAGGACGGACCTCGAAGGAAGCCGCCACCGCATCATCGAGCAGAACCTGCAGCTCGTGCACACCACGCAGGCCCTCCACTTTCTCATCACGATCCCGCATGAGATGTATCCGGATGGCATACTCTCCATCCCGCGGGAAGGTATGCGCAATGAGGACCCCGCCCCGTGTGCCGAGCGGCAGTCCCTCCACGTAGGCATCCTGCGTGCGATCAGGACGCACTCTCACCGTGCGTCCCTGCGAGGAGCTTCCGTTCGCGACAACCCGGCGGCTGATCTTCCGGGCCGCGGTGAGATAGCGATCCAGCAGGCCCGGCGGGAGGTCTCCTACCGTGACGTTATCGAACCCGTGACTGCCCTGGTCGGCGGGCAGCAACCTGCTCACGTCCACATCAATTCCCAGAAGGTCTCGAATCGCATTGCCGTATTCCAAGCGCGTGAGCCGCCGCAGGGTCTCCGTGCGACCGGGATCGGGATGGCCCGCCGCATGGCCATCCAGGGCCGAGACCAGGGACTGGGACTGGAGTTCATACTGGCCTTCACCCGGGCGCTTGCTTCCCGAGGGAGGCATCATGCGGGCCTGCAACTGCCGCAGCACCTTCTCCCACAGGTCAGTGTGGTCCGCCAGAGGCCGGCTTACGGCAGCTTCGAAGTCAATCCCACCCTTGTTGCTGACCGAGTCATGACAATCAAAGCAGTAGGTTTCAAGAAAAGGCTCCCAGTCCTCCGGCTGTGCGTTCACCCCGCTCCCACAGAGAACCGCGGCGAGAATTCCGGGGGCAGCTGGCCAGCGAAGGGACATTCTGGCGGGAGGCTAGCAGCCCCTCGACCAGGCGACAGGACAATCTCGCCGGAGCCACCACGGCCCAGAAAAGGCAAATCCGTGGACCACCGGCCGGTCCCGGGGGAGTAATCGGCCCGGGTTCGCAAATAGATCGTGGCGTCTCTCCACTCCCCGGGCTAAAAATGTCCGCCGCATGAGCCGCCCGAGAATTGCTGTCACGATGGGAGACCCCGGCGGGGTCGGTCCCGAGATCTGTCTCGATCTCCTCCAGAATGACCAGGTGAGCGCGGAATGCACCCCTGTCGTCTTTGGTGATGCAGACGTGCTTCGCCACTGCGCGGAAACAGTGGGCAAAGCCGCGCCACCTTCCGTTCTCGAGCCTGCTGAACTTGCAAGCGCCACGGCTCCTTCCGTTCTCGATCTCGGCATCATCAATCCCGGGGAGTTCAGCCCCGGCACGGTCAACCCGGCCACCGGAGCGGCCACCTACCACTATATTACCGAGGCCATCGATGCCTGTCTGCGAGGGGACGTTGACGCCATCGCGACTTCCCCCGCCAACAAGGAAGCCCTCCACAGCGCGGGCATTCCACATCCCGGCCACACCGAGATCCTCGCCGAGCGCACCGGAGCTGACCGGACCTGCATGATGCTCACCTCCGATGTCCTCACCTGCAGCTTTGTCACCGTGCACGTCGGCTACCATGAGGTGCCCGGGCTTCTGACGACCAGGCGTATCCGCGAGGTCATCGACCTCACCCGGTGTGCGATGAAACGCCTGCGGGCAGGAGAGCCCCGGCTGGTTGTTTGCGGACTCAACCCCCACGCGGGGGAACGCGGCCTTTTTGGGAATGGCGAAGAGGAACGCATCATCGCGCCCGCCATCGAGCAGTCCCGGAGAGAGGGCTGTGACATTGAAGGGCCCCTGCCCCCGGATACCGCATTCCTTCCAGAGCGCCGTGCGAACAGCGATGCCTTCATCTGCATGTACCACGACCAGGGGCACATCCCACTCAAGGCCCTCGCCTTCGACCGTGCCATCAACTGCACGCTCGGCCTGCCCATCGTAAGAACGTCGGTGGACCACGGGACCGCTCTCGACATCGCCTGGCAGGGAAAGGCCAGTTCCCGAAGCCTGGTGGAAGCGGTCACTCTTGCGGGCCGCCTCTGCCGGGCCCCGCACTGAGCACCTAGCCGGCGGAAAAAAGCGATAACCGGGACTCCCGGACAAATATCCTCCGCATGCTCCGAATTGTCTGATAGGATCTCTCTGTTCCGGACGTAATGAAAAGATAGCGGCTGGTGAAACCGCCAGCCCTCCATCCCCGGACCAATCCAACCCATGAAACTTTCCGCAAGACTAGGTCTCATCCTTGCCACCGCGCTTGGCATCGGTTGTCTTCCCGCCCGCACGTGGACGAGCACAGATGGCTCGAAAACCTTTGAGGCCACCTTCAAGTCCTACAACGAGGCTCTCAAGCAGGTGACCGTCACATTGCCCAATGGAAGGTCGATCACCTTTTCCATCAACAAGCTTTCGGAGGAAGACAGGGCATTCTTGGCCGAGGAAGCCAGCAAGCTCGCCAAGGCCGGCGCAAACAGGGAAGCCGCCGAACAGTTCGCCCAGAGTGACATCGGCAAGGCCATGAAGAAGATGCAGATTCTGGATGGATCCCGATTTGCCACACACACGTTTGAAGCCGTCCCCGAGTTTTTCATCCTCTACTACTCCGCAAGCTGGTGAGGCGGTTGCGTTGTCGCTGCTCCCCAGTTGGTGGAGTCCTATCAGAAAGATGTCGCTTCCAACCCCAGGGTCGAAATGATCCACCTCAGTCGCGACCAGGATGAAAAGGCCGCCCTGGCGTGGGCCAAAAAAGACAAACTCCCCTGGCCGCATATCATGCAGAAGGATACCAAGGACGCCCTAATGACACACTACACCCGCGCGGTTCCCTGCTACGTCCTCATCGACCGGGAAGGCAACAAGCTTGCCGCTGGAAGCGGTGGGGCGGGCAAGAGCGCCGTGTGGTCCAAGCTCAAGGAGCTCAAATAGGATCAGCTTCTTCATTGGTCGCCGGCTGGAATTCCAGCCGCCTGCCAGACCGTTCCGGGACAGCCCTCGGGCACTGTGTCCCCGTCCCGCTCACGGCCGAAGTGCTGCAGGAAGAGAGGCTGCCCTGTCAGCGTCGCTGCGCGAACCTGCACCACAAGCGGCCCTCCGCGGGCCCTGCCCGCAGCAATGTCTTTCCAATCATCTCAACCCTGCCAGAATCAACCATCATGCGACCTGCCACTCCCTCTTCCCGGTTCCGTCTCCTTCTCATCGCCGGCACCCTCGCCGGGTTTTGCGCCCCCGCCCTCGCCGACTGGCCGCAATGGCGCGGCCCCAACCGCGATGGACTCTCAACCGAGACCGGCCTGCTCAAGGAGTGGCCGGCGGATGGCCCCCCCCTGGCATGGAAAGTCCGGAATACCGGTGGCGGATTCTCCAGCGTCGCGATTTGCGACGGGCTGATCTATACGCTGGGCGACCTCGCCGATGGCTGCCATGTGATCGCCCTCAAGGAGGCGGATGGCTCGCCGGCGTGGAAAACCAAGGTCGGCCCCTCCGGAGGACACGCTGGATATCCCGGTCCCCGCAGCACTCCCACCGTGGACGGGGGTCAGGTCTTCGCCCTCGACCAACACGGCACGGTCGCCTGCCTCGATGCAAAAAACGGCGAAAAGATCTGGTCAGTCAATCTCCCGGATGGCTTCGGGGGAAAAATGATGTCCGGCTGGCGCTGGAGTGAATCCATTCTCGTGGATGGAGAATCCGTCATCTGCACCCCCGGAGGCGACAAGGGAACCGTCGTCGCCCTCAGCCGGAAAACCGGAAAGACCCTCTGGCAAACCAGCGAGTGGACCGACCCTGCCGGCTACTCGTCCGTCATCATCACGACCCTCAATGACGTTCGCCAGTATGTTCAACTTACCGGAAAAAGCGTGGCGGGAATCGATCCGAAATCGGGCAAGGTCCTCTGGCAGGCCGAGCGCCCCGGCAAGACCGCAGTCATCACCACACCGGTGATCCGGGACAACATCGTCTGGGTGACCTCTTCCTACGGGGTCGGGTGCAATGCCTTCCGGGTGGAGCGAAAGGGTGAGAAGTGGACAACCGAGGAGATCTACGCGAGCCGCAAGTTTGCCAACCACCACGGTGGCGTGATCGAATTGAAGGGGCACATCTACGGATCGAGCGGCGGGACCTTCGCGTGCATGGACATCAAGAGTGGTGAGCTTCTTTACCGCTCCCGCAGTGCGGGAAAGGGTGCGACCATCTACGCTGACGGCCACTTCTACCTGCGTAGTGAAAATGGACCGGTGGCCCTGATCGAAGCCTCCTCCGAGAAACTGAAGGAGGTGAGTCAGTTCGAGCAACCCGAACGCAGTGACAAGAAAGCCTGGCCCCACCCCGTCATCGCCAACGGCAAGCTCTACCTCCGCGATCAGGACCTTCTCCTCTGCTACGACATCAAAGCCAGGTAAAGGGAGCCCGGGCCTCTCAGGGCACATCATCGGCCCGCCCGTCCCCATCCTCGTCGCGCACGCCCGACAAGGGGTGACCCGCCACCGCCTTCCAGGCGATCTCACGGAAGACACGGTCGAGCTTTCCCCCGGGAAACTGCCCCGACCCTCCGAAATCGATCCTGTCACTGATCAACGCGGGCGAACGCCGGTAAAGCGTGGCATAGAAAACGTAGCCTTCCAGGCGGTCGAGGCCGGGACCCAGGTGGCCCAGCCTGTCACTCCAGAGCGACCGCTTCTTCCCTCCGATCGACCGGTTGATTCCCTCGATGCCCGGCAACTCTCCCCGGTGGTAGTACTGTGCCGCCAGGACCATGGCATCACAGGTTGGCAAAATGAAGACCCTGCCCGGGAACTCCTTGTTCAGGGTGTCTGCAATCCTGCAGTAGGCCTCGTGCTTCTCCCTGCCCAGCCTGGTGATCACTGCAGCCGTAAGCTGGTCCTCTGATGCCGGGATCTCATCCAACTGTTCCACCTGCGGCCACGCATCAGAGAGGTAGAACTTCATCTCCGGATTGTATTTCAGACAGAACTCAATCCAGCACCGGTAGTATTCCGGGCGATCCAGAAAATAGGGTCCCCACATCATGGCTTCCCACTCCGCATTGGCGATGGAGGCCAGCAACTTGGGATTGGGTTTTCCCTCAAACTGGAAAATCCCGTTTTCCTGCTCCCACTTGAAGCGCGCGCTTCCGGTCATGCCCCCACCGAGATGGAGATGCAGCGGCTGGCGAAAGCCCGCCGCCTCGCAGATCTTTGGCAGGACCTTGTAGCCGGGGGCCATGAAGCTATGGCCTGTTCCCACAATACGCATGGCCCCATCAGCGGGTCGGGGAAAGGACGTCAGAGGATTGCGGCCAGGCCCGAGAACCTTTGCATAGATTTCCTTGATTCGCTCGGGAGACTGGTAACACACCGCATCCTCGGGAAACCTGTCTTTCCGCCACCCGGGATGGACTTCGAATGTCCGGGGAGGCCCGCGCCGCCCCTGCCTCCCGCCACCCTGCAGCTTCGCCCGGTAGGCCGCCGCTTCCTCCACCGTGAGAACTCCGTCTCCATTGGAATCCGCCTTCGGATACTGCTTCAGCCAGCGGGCCAGCTGGTCCTTGGAGGGATTCGCGAGCGCTGCTCCCCCGAGCGCGAGGAGCAGGAGCATGGAAACGGCGGGCAAGGGGACCGAGGCACGCATGAGCCCTCATGCTTCACCTCTCAGACTCGCCGTCCATCCAATTCTGGCGGGGAAGCGACCCTTTTGGGTTGCGGGCCGGAGCCTGCTGTGATCAACGGGACCAGTCCCGCCCGGATGCAAGTAACCCGCCCCCGGATTCCCTGATATGCCACACCACTTTGATTTTCTCGTTCTCGGCGGCGGCAGCGCCGGCTACGCCTCGGCGCGCACAGCCCGGGAATTCTGCGATCGCGTGGCAATAGTGGATGGTTCCGGCGAACTGGGCGGCCTCTGCATCCTTCAGGGGTGCATGCCCTCCAAGACCCTGATCTACTCCACCGAGGTCCTTCATCTCGCGCGACAGGGTGAGAAATTCGGTCTCCGCATTCCCCGGGCCGAAATCGACATGGACGCCCTGCAGGCCCGCAAGCGCCACTGGGTTGCCGACTTCGCCGACTACCGCCGGGAGCAACTGGAGAGCGATCGCTTCACTCTCTACCGCCAGCACGGAAGATTCATCGGGCCGCAGGAGATTGAACTGGAGGATGGGACCAGGATTCAGGCGGACCGAATCATGGTGGCCACCGGATCAGTGGTAAACTCTCCCCCCTTGCCGGGCTTGGCGGATGTTCCGGCATGGACCAGCGACGATATCCTCGATCTCGAGAGCGTGCCTGAGAGCGTTCTCGTGCTGGGAGGAGGAATCATCGCCTCCGAACTTGGCCAGTTCCTCGCACGTGCCGGATCGCGCGTCACGCTCATCCAGCGTGGGGATCACATCCTGCGGGAAGCAGGCGAACCTGCGGCCCGGGTCGTCGAAGAGGCCTTCCGCAACGAGGGCATGGAGGTATTTACCGGAACCGGTATTCAAGCCGTCGAGGAAACGCCCCGGGGCATCCGGGTTGCTTTTTCGCACGAAGGGAACACGGTGGTCAGGGAAGCGGCCCATCTCCTCAACGCCCTCGGCCGACGCCCAAACACCAGCAGCCTCAACCTGTCTGCAGCAGGCCTCGAAACCGGATCCCGGGGCCACTTGCTCCACGATGGCTGGCAGCAGACCAACCAGCCCGGCATCTACACCTGTCTCTTATACACATCTCCGAGCCCACGAGACCGTACTAGAT
>CAWWCX010000065.1:0-13981 GCA_963935445.1 uncultured Roseibacillus sp. | reverse complement strand
ATCTAGTACGGTCTCGTGGGCTCGGAGATGTGTATAAGAGACAGGCCGCGGGGACGCCCCGTTTCTCGGTCCATGGGAATGTGGAGGTCGATGGCTCCACCAAAGTCGTCGAAGAGAGAACGAATTTCGTCCTCGGTAGCAGAGAAGGGCAAGTTGCCCACGTAGAGTTTCATTTGATTTCTTGGAACTCCGCCCTGGCTGGGTTGAGGAGCGCCGGCATCTTCCGGCAGAAACCGGATGATGTCAGAGCCTGCCTTCCGCAGGGCGGTGACGGGGACCTAAGCGCAATCTGCGGGGAGGGCGAGAGAAATCGAAAATATTCTCGCAGCCACTCCCAGCGGCAGCCACCCCGGGCGTTAGCCCAGGCAGCAGCAATTGGCAAGTAATCCAGTCGCGAGGAGGATGAGAGTCAGGCGGATAATCACGGGAGAACCGTAAGTCCCCGTCGATGAAAGGTCCAGCCGGGATGCGGGGAAGTTGTCTGGTTAAGACGGAAGGAAAGTCCTGAACCGGCGGGCTGGCACTCGTGATACTTTGTGCGGGAAGGTTGCGGTGCTCTCCAGTGGACGTTAGAGAGGGGGCGTGAGAGTAGCGATCGTCGCGCATCCTCGAAAAACTCAGGCCCCCGTGGTTCTGCGGCAGGTGCAGGCTGCTCTGACGGGCCGAGGAATTGAGACCGTGATTGAGCGGGAAAGCGCCATTTTGATTGGGTTGGAGGGAGTGGAACGGGCCTGGGAGGGAGCCGATCTCGTGATTTCTCTCGGGGGGGATGGCACCCTGCTCGATACGGTGCACAGCATGGGCAGGTGTGACATTCCTGTTGCGGGAGTAAACATCGGCACGCTGGGGTTCCTGACAACCTGTACCGCGGATGATGTGGACCAGTTTGCCGCAGTCCTGGCACGTGGTGAGCATGAAGTCGTGGAGCGTGCCGTCCTGGCTGTTCAAATGAAGGATGCGGAGGGAGTGGAGCACGCCCGGGTCGCTCTCAACGAAGTTGTCCTCATGCGTGGCGAAACCGGGCGGCTGATATCTCTCGAGGCCCGGGTAGATGGTGAGCTGCTCAATCGCTACCGGGCGGACGGACTGATCGTGGCTACTCCCACCGGGTCGACGGCTTACTCTCTTGCGTCCGGGGGACCCCTCATTGGAGAGCGGGCAGGGGTCTTTGTGATTACCCCGATCTGTCCGCACACCCTGAGTAATCGCTCACTCGTTCTGGGTGACAGCTCCGTGATTGAGCTGGTGGCAGGGGGGAGCAGCTCAGAAGCAATTCTCTTTACGGTAGACGGGCGGGATGTCCTCCGGCTCGGAGAGGGGAGCGTGGTCAGAATTGAGAAGGGGCCCACTCCGCTGCAACTCGTGCGAATGCCTGGTCACAGCTTTTATGGCACCCTGCGGGGCAAG
This sequence comes from uncultured Roseibacillus sp., assembly GCA_963935445.1. GTDB lineage: Bacteria > Verrucomicrobiota > Verrucomicrobiia > Verrucomicrobiales > Akkermansiaceae > Roseibacillus_B. The sequence continues at coordinate 12,574 of CAWWCX010000065.1, read as the reverse complement.
CTGGGCTGGTCGGGCGGGTAGAAGCTTTAAGATAATTTTGATCTATCCAGATCGAGGCGGGGCTACTAGGAATCCGCCATGCGATACGATCCGATTGAGACTGCTCTGTTTGTCCGGAACCGCGCCCGGTTGGCCGAGTTGGTCGGGCCCGGGGGAATGGTGATCGTTCACGCCAATGACATTCTTCCCTCCAATGCTGACGGAGTGCTTCCGTTTGTGCAGAATCGAGACCTTTACTACCTTTCCGGTGTAGATCAGGAGGAGACCGTGCTGATCCTCTTTCCGGATGCCGCAGAGGAGAAGGACCGTGAAATTCTCTTTGTAAGGGAAACGAGTGAACTCATCTCGATCTGGGAGGGCGAGAAGCTCACCAAGGAGCAGGCCACCGGGGTGTCCGGAATCCAGCAGGTTCACTGGACGAATGCCTTCGAGGGATGCCTGCATCGGCTGATGCCGCAAGCGAAGTCCGTGTATCTCGCGACCAACGAGCATCTCCGGGCGGACGTGGTGGTCGAAACGCGGAACGCGCGTTTCATCAAGGAATGCAGGGCCCGGTATCCACTGCATGATTACCAGCGGCTTGCCCCCCTCATGGATCAGTTGCGTGTGATCAAGGATGAGGTGGAGTTACAGCAGTTGCAGAAGGCCATCGATCTCACTGAGGCTGGTTACCGGCGTGCCCTGCAGTTCATCAAGCCAGGTGTCGGAGAGTGGGAGATCGAGGCGGAGTATCTCCATGAGTTTGTCCGCAATCGATCACGAGGCTTCGCCTATCCGCCGATCGTAGGTTCCGGGAAAAATGCCTGTGTGCTTCACTATGTGGAGAACAATACGGTATGCCAGGACGGGGATATGGTTCTGATGGATGTGGGGGCCGAGTGGGCCAACTGGAATGCGGACATGACCCGCACGGTTCCGGTCAATGGACGGTTCTCGGACCGCCAGCGGGATGTTTACAATGCGGTTTTGCGGGTGGAAAGGGGCTCTGCGGCATTCTTGCGGCCGGGCGTGACCCAGCAGGAGTGGCGGGAGCACACGATTGAATTGATGGAGGAGGAGCTGATTGGTCTCGGCCTGATTGATGCGGAGGAGGCCAAGGCGCAGGATCCGAATAACCGGCACCTGGTGAAAAAATACTACATGCACGGGATTGGCCACCATCTGGGGTTGGACGTGCACGATGTTGGGAATGCCTACGAGCCGATCAAGGAAGGCATGGTCTTTACGGTAGAGCCGGGAATTTACATTCGGGAGGAGAACCTGGGCGTGCGCATTGAAGATGACATCGTTATCGGAAAGAGCGGAAACACCAACATGTTCGCCAACTTCCCGGTCGAGGTGGAGGAAATTGAAGAGGTCATGAATTCATGACATGAAGCCTCTGGCCCGGATCATGGGCTGTGTCCTCCTGCTCTGCGGAGCGGGTGTCAGCTTTCTGGGGGTCCCTGGCCTCGCCTTGGGCAGTCTGCTGATGGTACTCGGCGGAGCGCTGTTCGCCCACAGTTTCCTTCCTTCCAAGTAGTCTGTCCGCCCTGAAGACCCCGGAGCGGCACGGAGGGGAGGGCGCCCGGGCCGCGATCTCTCCGCTTGAGGCTTCCGCGCGGGTGGAATATTGGGGCAGGCGGAAAGGGGGCTCAGGAGAGGAAGTCTGGCAGGACCTCGTCGAGGGAGGTCAGCAACTCTTGCATGGATTGTGCGGTTTCGTTGCCCATGTTGCTGATACGGAAGGTTCTGCCCTTTATTTTTCCGTAGCCACCGTTGATGAGGAAGTTGTGTCTTTCGCGGACGGCGCCGACAAAGGCGGGAACATCGATTTCGCGGTTATTGGCGATCGTTGTGAGCGTCCGGGAGCGGAAACCCTCTGGGGCGAAGTGCTCGAATCCATTGGATTCAAGCCACTGGTGGACCAGGGAGTTGTTTTCGGCGTGGCGTGTGTAGCGGGCCTCCAGGCCCTCCGACATGATGCTCTCCACCATGTGCTGGAGGCCGTAAAGGAGCGAGATTGGAGGGGTTGAAGGCGTATTATCCTTGGCTCCGTTCTTCGCAAATTCCAGGAAGTCGAAGTAGTAGCCGCGGTCTGGAGTGGATTCGGCACGTTTCAGTGCTGCCTCTGAGAGCACGAAGACGGAGAGTCCGGGGGGGAGCGCCATGGCTTTTTGGACTCCGGCAAGCAGAACGTCGATCCCCAGAGTATCGGTTGCGATCGGGACGGCGCTGAAGGAGGACACGGTGTCAACAACGAGAAGGACATCATCGAATTCCTTAACGACGGCCGCGATCTCTGAAAGAGGGTTCAGGACGCCGGTCGAAGTTTCGTTGTGAACAAGGGTGACGGTGTCAAAGCCACCCTCCGCAAGTTTGGCGCGAACCTCATCTGGATCAATGGGTTGTCCCCAATCGACTTGGATTTTCTCAGCCTCCTTTCCACAGCGCAGCGATACATCGAACCACTTGTCTGAGAACGCTCCGCAGCAGAGATTCAGAACCTTGCCCCGGACGAGGTTCCGGATGGAGGCCTCCATGACGCCCCAGGCCGAGGAGGTAGAAAGAAAGACGGGGCGCTCAGTGCCTGCGATGGCTTGGAGGCCTGGTTGCATGGAGCCGTAGAGCTCCTCGAAATCGCGGCCACGGTGCCCGATCATCGGGGCGCTCATGGCTTCAAAGGTTTCGGGAGTGATATCGACCGGTCCGGGTATGAAGAGCTTGGGCTTCGACATGGCGCGAGACCGTTGCCCCGGGAAAGCGTGCTGTCGAGTGAGATTATTCGCCAATCTGTGGCGGAGCTCAGTCACTGTTGAACAGTTGGTGCTCAAGCTGGATTTCTGCCCGGCGGCGACCCGCTTCCCCACGCCAGGGGCTTTCGCTGTTCTCAACCTTGCGCAGGATCTCGACCGCGGCATCCCAGCGGGGAAGAGCTCCCTGCTCCAGGATTTCCACGGCGTCGAACGCGCAGCGTGAAAAGTAATACCATTCGCTGGGTTGCTCGCTCTCCGGCAGATTCTCCCGTCTGATTACGTGGTAGTATGTATCGAGGGCCGGGCGGGATTCCCCGAGTTCTTCAAATACCTGGCCCTTGAGCCAGAAGAGGCGGTTGCTCAGTGGGTAGGCGATTTCTGGTGTTGCGAGAACCTGATCGTAGATCCCGAGGGCGGCCCTGAGGTTGTTTGAGGTTCCCAGTTCCCGGTGTGCATCTGCGGTGAGCATCAGGGCGTCAAGACGGGCAGGGCTGCCTGCTGCGAGGAGAGGCTGGAGGATGATGATGGCTTCCTGAGCCTGGCCCTCGACCTGGCTGTGGGCGAGCAGGAGGCGGGCATCCACCGAGAGAGGCCCTCCATCTTCGATCACTCGCTGCAGGAGAGAGCGCGCCTCTTCTCGCGAACTGACGGTGTTCAACTTGAGAGCCGCGCGGGCGGCATAGTAAAGGGCGGTTTCCTCAATGGTCTGATTGCTGGCAGTGTTTGCGATTTCCTGAAATCTCCCCTGTGCCTCGTTGAGATTTCCGTTCTGGAAATAGGCTTCGGAGATCTTGAGCTGGATCATGGGGCCGACCCGGTCGGGTTTGTAAGCCTTGAGGAAGCGTTTGGAGGCTGCGATGGCCGGTTCCCAGTTGTCGGTCAGTCCGGAGAGGCGTAGATGGATGAGTAATCTGCGTAGATCGAGATGAAATCCGAGGTTGCCGGCCTCGAGGGACCGTAGCTCCTCCATGACCTGCCGATGAGCTGATTCCCCCGATGGGTCGAGACGGAGGTGCTCTTCAGCCATGGCGAGGCGTGCTTCGGGAACCCGCGAGTGATCGGGATGGTTCCGGAGAAAGCGTTCGAGATCGAGGCGCGCGTCACCAATGTCATTGGAGGATTGATACAGGGCGCGTTCGAGGAGGAGGGTGGCGCGGGTCTCCGCGTCGTCCAGAGACTGTATAAGGGTGCTGAACCCGGTGGCATCACCAGCGCGAAGGAGGCTGACCCCTGCATTGACTGCGCTTACATCTTCCTGGCCGGTCGCGAGAGAGTCTCGAGCGCGAAGAAAGGCCGCGGCGGCACCCTGAAACTCCTCCTGTTCGAATTTGAGTCGGCCGAGGAGTCGGCCAGTCGTCTCGCGGAGATGGATCGAGGTGGTCGATGCGTTGAGGCCTTCCAGGGTTGCGATGGCCTCCTCCTTGCGTTGTGCTGCGATTTGAAGTTTTGCGAGCTCGAGAGTCGCTGCCGCATTCGAGGGGTGGCGCGGCATGTTCTTGATGAACCAAGTGAGAAGGGTCTGGGCTTTCTGGTTGGAATTAGCGTTGTTTTTCTGCCCCAAGGCAATGGAATAGTAGTAGAGCGCGTACCCAGAGCGTGCAGCGGTATCTGGCGAAAGAATGATTTCCCCAGGCCCTGGTTCTGAGGGAGTTTCGTCCCCGGTAAGGTTGGCCCAGGCTGAGAATTGCTGTTCGACGCGGCTTTTCAGCGATTCGGTCACCGCCCAGTTTGCGAGACGGTGGAAGGCGGCCCCCATCAGAGGAGTACGCGGATGAGTGTCGATCAGGTTGATAAGGGTCTCGATGGCCTTCTCGGGTTCTCCAGTTTCCTGCATGCACCCGGCCAGAGATACCTGAGCACTGTGCCTAAGCAGATGAGGGGCGGGCCCCGGGTCATCAACAATGGCTCGGAAGGCCTGCATGGCCTGTGATTTTTCAGTGCGAGCGAGAATCTGGGCTTGAAGGAAGCGGGAGTGTACCTGCCTCTTGCGGTTACCGTCCTCCTGCGGGTTTCCGAGGAGGGCTGCGGCTTGGGTGGGCTGATCTTGCTGGAGGAGAATTGTAGCGTGCAGGAGTTTGGCTTCCTGAGCGATTTCAGGGTCTTCGTTGCCGCCCAGTTCAGTGAGGAGACGGCCTGCCGCCCGGGGGTCTCCCAGGGCAGAAAGGAGGTGGGCCCGGGACAGGAGAGCCTGTGTTCGCTGTCGCGGGTCTTCGGCGTCATGCAGGCGCGCGAAGAGCCCTGCAGCGAGGGTGAGCTCCGCTCGTAGAATGTGTGCTTGAGCGGCCCAGAAGATAGCGTCCTCATTTCCTGCATCCGCAGCGGTCGCCAAGTGGCGGAGGGCGATAGCGCCATGGGTCCGGGCGGTCTTCGGTTCTTCTTCCAGTCTCCCCGCGCGGACTCGAGCCTCCCCGAGTTTTACCTGGATCGAGGTTGTTGCGCCCGCATCCTCCGAAAAATCAGAAAGTGCGTCCGTGAGGGGGGCAATCGCGAGTTCCGGGAGGTAGTCTGCGAGGGCCGCGAGGCCCTTGCGGTAGGAGGCATTATCCTCCAGCGTTGTTTCGGACTGCCCCTGACTCCGGAGTGGGCAGAGTGCCAAGGTGAGGAGCAGGGAAGCAAGGCGGAGCACAGTGCGAGAGTACCAGACCCGCGCTGAATTGCCAGAGCAGGATTAGACCGTTCCGAATGAGCGGTCGCCAGCATCACCGAGGCCGGGGCAGATGTAGCCCTGTCTGTCCAGGCAGCGGTCCAGTGCGGCAGTGAACAGAGGGACATCCGGGTGGGCGGCCTCGAAGGATGCCACGCCTTCCGGGGCGGCAATGAGGCATGCAAAGCGAAGGCTCGAAGCGTTCTGCTTCTTCAGAATGCGTGTTGCTTCTATTGCGCTGCCCCCGGTGGCCAACATCGGATCGAGCACTATGGTGTCCGCGCCCGAGAAATCAACAGGTGGACTGGGATAATAGACTTCGGGCAGGAGGGTCTCATGATTTCGGCGCAGGCCGATATGGGCGACCACGGCTTCCGGAATAAGGTCGAGGAACCCCTCGGCCAGGCTCAGGCCAGCCCGGAGAATGGGGACGAGAATGACGGGTCGGGCGAGACTCTGGCCTTCAGTGGTCTCGAGGGGAGTTTCCACGTTGGTCGTTCTGGTAGGCAGACCTTCGGTCACCTGCGGAACCATGAGACGCGCGACATTGTGCACCAGATTGCGAAATTGCTCGCAGCTGCACCTCTTGTCTCGCAGCCGGGAGAGGCGGTCGGCGATCAGGGGGTGTTCAATTACGTTCACAGTTCCAAGGGGCTCACCTGGCGGTCAATTCTCGTTTCCGAGAAGAGTGCGAAGCTCCTCTTCGGCGATGCCAAGGCGGGAGGCGGTCTTCTTGAGGTCGCTGTCGCATTTTTCAAATACCTGTTGAGCGGCCTCGTTCCGAAACCAGTGAAGGAGGCCCCCGCCGGTCTGAGGAGCGATCGAGATGAGGGTCGCCATGGCAGCCTGAATTTTCTGGTTCTCGGAAAACGGGCTCCTCGCAAATGGGATGTCTTCGGGGAGGAGGAGATCGCTGGTCGAGAGGGCACACGCCCGTGCGATGGTGTTTTCCAACTCACGGACATTGCCAGGCCAGTGGTGTTTTTGCAGGACTTCAACAGCTTCTCCACTGAGGCGCATGCGGGCCATACCCTGCTTGTGGGCAAGTCGCTGGAGGAAAAATTCGGCGAGCAGTGGAATGTCTTCCGGTCTGTCGCGCAGGGCGGGAAGGGCGATCTCCACCACATTGAGGCGGTAGTAGAGGTCCTCGCGGAACTGACCGTCGGAGACTTCTGCGGCAAGGTCCTTGTTCGTTGCGGCGACAATGCGCACGTCGCTTGTGAGGGTTTCGTTTCCACCCACCCGCGAGAACGAACCTTCCTGGAGGATGCGGAGCAGTTTAACCTGCACGGAGGCCGGCATGTCTCCAATTTCATCGAGGAAGAGAGTCCCTCCGTCACATTGTTCGAATCGCCCCGCCCTCCGCTGCACTGCCCCCGTAAAGGCTCCCTTCTCATGGCCAAAAAGCTCACTTTCTAGGAGGTTCTCGGGTATCGCACCACAGTTGATGGCCACCATTTCGCTTTTTCTGCGGGGGCTGTACTCGTGAATAGCGTGAGCGACCAGTTCCTTGCCAGTGCCGCTTTCCCCGGTGACGAGAACGGGGGCGTCGCTTTGGGCCACCCGCCCAACAACCTTGAAGACCTCCTGAAGAGGTCGGGACACGCCAATCATCTTCACGGGGCCATCCACTGCGGGGAGGCTTGGCGCCGTTTCGTCGGCCTGCCTGCGCTGTTCCGAGCTTTGGAGGGCGGATTCCACCACGGGGCGAAGTTCGAAGGGGAGGGATTCCTTTCGGAGGACGTCCCGGGCCCCCCGGCGCGTTGCCTCGATCACCTGCGTGGTCGTGGGAAACCCGGCTGTCAACACGACGACTGCGTTGCTATTGTTCGCCCGGAGTCTGGACAACAGTTCCAACCCGTCAAAGGGATGAAGCTGGATATCCGCAATCACAAGATCGACCTCCGTTTTCTCGGTGACCTTGATGGCGTTTTCACCATTGTCGCAGCGGAGAATATGCACTCCTTCTGCCTTCAGGTGCCTGGTTGCCCAGTCGAGGTAATCGAGGTCTTCATCGACCAGTAGAATGGTTTGCTCCGCGGTTGGGGTTGTCATGAGAATCAAGGAGGAAAAGTGGTCAGACCGTGCCGAATCGACGATTGCGACGAGTGTATTCCGCGATGGCTTCGTGGAGATCAGCTTTTCTGAAGTCCGGCCAGAACTTGCTGGTGATTACAATTTCCGCGTAGCTGATCTGCCAGAGGAGAAAATTGGACAGGCGGCATTCGCCTGAAGTCCGCACGAGGAGATCTGGATCCGGGATTCCGGCGGTATAGAGGTGCTGGGAAATGGTTTCATTGTCGATCGTTTCGGGATCGCGTTTGCCGGAAACGGCTTCCCGGGCAAGCTGACGGACAGCGTCCACAATCTCCTCGCGGGCTCCGTAGGACAGTGCGAGAATGAGATCGAGATCGGTGTTGGCAGCGGTCTGAGTTATTGCCTGGTCGAGTTGCTTGCGGCAACTGTCAGGCAAGGCATCGAGCCGCCCGATAGCCTGAAGGCGAACGCCCTGTTTGTGCATCTCGGGGGTTTTTTTTCTCAGGAAACGCTCCAGCAACTCCATGAGAGCCTTGATCTCGGCCCGCGGGCGGTTCCAGTTTTCCGACGAGAAAGCGTAGAGAGTCAGATACTTTATCTCGAGTTCCTTGCAGGCCTCGACGACCTCCCGCACCGATTCCGCGCCGGCTCGGTGACCCTCCCGGCGGGGTAAGCCGCGCTCTTTGGCCCAACGCCCGTTGCCGTCCATGATGATGGCGACATGTCGGGGAGCATCTGGGCGGTCGGGACAAGCCATGGGTCGGGGAGTCGGCCGTGCGGTCCGGCACGTGGTTTCTTAGGCCGTTCCGTCGCTGCAGTCGAGGCGTGTTTCTTCCCATAAAAAACGTTTCCCAGTGAGGCTGTGAAGGGGGCTCCGCGATTACAGTAGAATCGTTTGCTCCCGGTCGGGGCCGATGCCGACGTATTTTACTGGAGCGCCGGCGAGTTCCGCGAGGCGCGTCAGGTAGTTTCTGGCGTTCCGAGGAAGGTCTTCCCAGGTTCTGCAGTTGGAGGTGTCGGTATTCCAACCGGGATGAGTTTCGTAAACCGGCTGAGCCTGTTCCCACGCGTTCCTATGTGCGGGAGGGAAGGGATGCTCAATCCCGTCGAGGTTATATGCGGTGCAGATACGGATCTCCCGGCGTTCGTCGAGCCCGTCCAGGTTCGTAACCGCAAGGTCAGTGACCCCATTCACCATACAGGCAAAGCGGAGCAGCACGCAGTCCAGCCAGCCGCAACGACGTTTGCGGCCGGTGGTGGCTCCGAATTCGCGGCCCAGGCCATGCAGGTAATCCGAGAATTCGGCATCCTCAGTGACATGCGCCCCTTCGCCGACGCGGGTCGTGTATGCCTTGCATACGCCGATTACGCGATCGATCGCAACCGGGGGTAATCCACTGCCGGTACATGCTCCTCCGGAGGTGGTGTTCGATGACGTTACAAAAGGATAGGTGCCAAAATCGACATCCAGAAAAGTTCCCTGGGCTCCCTCGAACACGATGTTGCTGCCCCCTTTCCAGGCCTCATGGAGGATCGGGATGGTATTTGTTACGTGTGCGCGAAGTCGGTTCAGTCCGCTCTCGACCGCATTGAGCACCTCATCAGGGTCATGAGTCGGCATGTTGTGTGCCTTGAGGAACTGATTGGCATCCTCGAGCCGGACGGAGAGCAGTTCGCGAGCGAGATTCTGATCCAGAAGGTCGGCGAGGCGCAGTCCGTTCCGCGTCGCCTTGTCGGAATAGGCGGGGCCTATTCCCCGCCGCGTCGTGCCGATCGCAAACTTCCCGCGGGCCGCTTCCTGCGCGGCATCGAGGTCGCAGTGAAAGGGGAGAACGACATGAGCCCGGTCGGAAATCAGAAGATTGTCGGGAGTGATGGAAACACCCTGATGCTCGAGGGTAGAGATTTCCGCGGCCAGGCCAACAGGATCGAGAACGACCCCGTTGCCGATGACGTTCTGCTTGTCCGGCCAGAGAATGCCGGAAGGAACGAGGTGAAGGATGTATTTGTCTTTTCCAACAATGACAGTGTGCCCGGCGTTGTTGCCGCCCTGGCCGCGCACGACCAGGTCGGCTGTCTCGGTGAGGTAGTCGACAATCTTGCCCTTGCCTTCGTCGCCCCACTGGAGGCCGTTAACAATCGTGTTCATAAGAAAGGAGTAGGAGGAGTCGCCGGGGGGCGATTCATGTCCCGACCGCGTGGTGAGCAGGAGGACGTTCTACCGCAGACAACGGCGAGAAGCTGAATTCATGTCTGTTGGCATGCGGTTCACTTCGTTGCGTCGATAAGATCAGCAAACTCCTGAAAGAAGTAAGACGCGTCGTTGGGGCCGGGAGCAGCCTCGGGGTGATACTGAACGGAAAAGACCGGATCGGAAGTGCAGCGGATTCCCTCAACCGTTTCGTCATTCAGATTGATGTGGGTTACCTCCACGTTGGAGGGGAGTGACTCCCCGTCACTCGCGAAGCCGTGATTCTGGGAAGTGATGGACACCTTTCCGCTCCGCAGGTCCTTGACGGGTTGGTTGCCCCCCCGGTGTCCGAATTTCAGCTTGAATGTCTTTCCGCCGAACGCGTGGGTCAGGATCTGGTGTCCGAGGCAGATGCCGAAGATTGGCTTTCTACCAATGAGCTTACTGATTTCTCCGTGGATGTAGTTCAGGGCCTCTGGGTCTCCTGGCCCATTTGAGAGAAAAATGCCGTCCGGATCGGAGGCGAGGACATCCTCGGCTGAAGTGCCGGCGCCTACGACATCCACTTGGAACCCGTGTTGGCGAAGTTGGCGGAGAATATTGAATTTCACGCCGAAGTCGTAGGCTACGATCCGATGAACGGGCCGGGGGAGCTCTGCGTAATGACCGACCTGGCCGATACACGGATTGGGGATCGTCCAACGACGGGATTCATCCTCCCAGGTAAACGCCTTCGGGGTGGTGACTTCCCGGACAAAGTCTGAGCCCGCCATTGGCGGAGCTGCCTTGGCGGCCTCGATGGCCTCCTCCTGGGTTAATTCCGTGGTCAGGCAGGCCTGCATTGCGCCTGCGGAACGAAGGTGCTTGGTCAAAGCCCGGGTGTCCACGCCTTCGATTCCAATGATTTCGTTCGCGGCAAGATAATCGGCAAGGGGTTCCTCAGAGCGAAAATTCGAAGGCGTGCGACACAGTTCCCCGACTACGAAACCCCGGACATGAGGGGCCCGTGACTCTGCATCTTCCTTGTTGACCCCGTAATTCCCGATGAGCGGGTAGGTCATGGTCACGATCTGCCCTCGATAACTTGGATCAGTGAGAATCTCCTGATAGCCGGTCATGGAGGTGTTGAAACAGGCTTCACCAGTCGAAGTGCCGGTGTGACCAAATCCTTCGCCGCGAAAAATGCGACCGTCTTCCAAAGCCAAAATAGCGTCCATTCGGCGGGGCGGATGGTCGGGTAATGCGGATCAATGGCAAGGATTATTTGAGATCGGGAAGGAACGGAAACTCGAGAAGCGTGGTTGAGAGGAGGGCTTGGGAATAAGTCAGGACACTTTGTGAATAAGAGTCCTCGGAAGCACCCCCGTCGCTACCTTCCGATGGTCTTCCCTGCCAGCACGCCGTTCGGATCGCTGAAGGGCCGCGCCCCGCCCTCGAAGGCGGAAAACTCTCGAATGGCGGGACTTCCTTTCACGGTCTCGATGATGCGAAGGCGGAATCCACGGGTTTTCCGGGCTACGATGGGAGCGATGAAATCGGGGCCAATCTCCCGGCCGTTGAAGCAACTCTTCCATGTCCTTGTCCGGGCATCGGCATACTGTATCTCGTAGCGAACGACGGTAGAGGAGGGGGCTTCTCTGATCCGAAGTTCATTAATCGTTCGCTCGGAGGGGAAGACAATCTGTACCCACTGCTCTCCGGAAGCGGAGGGCTTCCATGCGGTCTCCGTGTTGCCGTCATTGATTGCCCCCGCCTCAAATCCCTGCAACTGGGATGAGGCGGCGGTTGCGGCCTCCAGGGCGAGGTTCTCGGTGGAGGCGGCTTTGCTGAGATCTTGCACGAGGCAATCCACAAACCTGGTCTTCTTGTCCTTCTCGGGGTCCATGACTCGCATGAGGGCCTCTCCGGGCGATAGGTAGAAACGGCAGTTTTTCCAAGTCGACTCGTTCCAGTCGGTGGTGTTGACGATGGCGCAGCGCGGAAGGCCGATGGGGCGTTTCGATTTTCCATTAATGACGCAGTTCTCCATGACGATGCCGGAGTGCGCGTGGCCGTCAGAGGCATAGCAGCACAGGAGGAAGCCGGGGCCGTCCGTGTCGTGGAAGAGGCAGTTCCGCATGACCATGTCGTCGCAGTTGCCCTCAAAGTCGAAAGCCTGCCCGTCACCGCTCCCGAGTCCGATTGAAATAAACCCCCACTCGCAGTTTTCGAAGGTCCAGTTCTTGCATCGGAAGAACATTGAGCCAGCTACTCCGTTGAAGGAGCGGAATCCGCGTCCGATGTCATGGGTGATGCAGTTCCTCATGAGACCTTTGTCGACGCCCCGGATGCCCTGCGGCCACTGGTAGCCCTCTTCAAAGAGGCAGTCCTCCATGACCAGGTTCCTGAAGTTGTATATGTAGGAGGCGTTCTTGTTGAAGTTGTCCGGGCTGTTGGTCCAGACTCCCGACGCAAGCCTGCGAAAGACGCAGTTCCTGATCGTGATGTCACTCAGAACGATCCGGTTGTCCCGCTCGTGAGAGAAGAAGCAGATGCCGAGGCCGATCTTGCGCCGAGGGTAGTCTTCGTAGTGCTGGTAGTGCAGAGAGTCCCGGAAGTAGCAGTCCTCGATCCAGATGAACTTCTTGGCAGGGCCGTCGTCTGAGTAGTCGGCGTATATGCCGGTCATGCAGCGGGCGAACTCAATGCCCACTATCCGGAAGCCGCCCTGGTCGGAGAGGCGGATGCCGGTCAGATCCTGCCGGAAGTCGCCGCGGTCAATGATGGGTTTGGCGCCCTTTCCGTAGGCCCCGATGGTGACAGGCTTCTCTTCTGTGCCCTCGCCGGCAGGGGACAGCTCCTCGTCCCACGTATCGCCCCGCTTGAGAAGAATGGAGTCCCCTGGCAGGCATGGAATCGAAGCCCGCGCCAGAGTCTTCCAGGGCCTGTCTCTTATACACATCTCCGAGCCCACGAGACCGTACTAGA
>CAWWCX010000064.1:0-14087 GCA_963935445.1 uncultured Roseibacillus sp. | reverse complement strand
CCAAGTTGCTCCAACCCATAGGAGGCATCGTCGAACTGGACCGGAAAGACCGGCGAATAGTCGTGCACCACGGTCGTTCCATCAGGCGCGACAAGGGCGAGGTATTCCCCACCAGTTGCGAGTTTGAAGTTCGCGTGGAGTTCGGACCCCGCTACCCGGCGGTCCTTGTCCGAGGCGAAGACGAGGAGGAATTTTGACGCCCCGAGGGTCACCCCCGCTGGAAACTGCCACTTGGTGAGATTGGCGGCGTCATCCGTAAGGTGGTATCCACCCAGGTCGGCCGGACCGGTCCCCGAATTGAAGAGCTCGATCCAATCGCTGGAATCCCCATCCTCATCAGTGAGGGTGGAATCGTTGCCCGCAAGAAACTCCGTGATAAGCAGCTCCGCCTGCAGAGGAGCCGCCATGAGGATGGAGATCAGGAATAACGCGGAGAGCCGGCACGCCTGTGCACAGGCCGTGGGGGAACTAGCCATGTTACTCACATACAGCTGGTTGGGCTAACGAACAAGTCTGGCGACTTGGACACGAAACGAAATCGAGCCGGCACTATCACATCTGGGTTAGTGACGGGCCCTCACGGAGTTCCCCCCTGGGACTTTCGGAGACCGTTTCCGGGATGCTCCGCATCCCCGGACTCCACGGTCCATTTGCAAACCCCGGGAAAGGGCCCGGTTACGCCTCCAAATTCATGGTTCGCATTTCGTTCCCCCCGGTCTACCGTCCCGCCCGTGATCCGATTCGCCACCGTCTTGATCGCTCTCCTTTCGGGGGCGCCCCTTGCCGTGGCGGCCCCCCGCGCAACCGACGAAATCCTCTCCGCCCTCCAGACAAGGCTCGAGAACAACACCGGCTTCGACGACCTCGTCGAACAGCTCGGTGAGCTCGAAACCAGGGAGCTGGCGCGCCTGCAGGCCGAGTATGACAAGGTCTGGCCACGGCTCCGCGATGATTACCTGGACGCCTTCGAGGCGGAGGCCAGGGAGCAGAACTCAGGCGCATCGCGCCAAGCCAGCCAGAGGGCCATTCGTGAGGCACGGGAAACCTTTCATGCCGTCCGCGGGATGCCCGAGGGCCCAATGAAGGAAGCGGTTAAGAACAGGAGCGAACCAGCCGTCACCGAGCTCCGCGAGCTCCTCCTTCCCTCCGCCCAACGGATCCTCAGGATCGCAGGTGCGCCTCTTGGCAGTCAGCGTGGTCGGGTCCTGCGGCTGGGCGAGTTCCGAGATGGAATTCTCCGGGCAGCCGTTGCCATCGAGGACGCCACCACCGTGACCCGCGTCAAGGAGGAGGAGCAGAAGCTGGCCTCCGCCCACTCCGACCTTGATCGCGACGGACTACGCATCATGGAGAAGAACCGGAGGATCGCAGAAGAAAAGATGATCCCCGAGGGCGAGCGGCGCGGCATTGAGGAACTCAATGAAATTCGTCTTCTCGTAGGCCTCAACGCGCTCGTCCTTGACCCCGAGCTCTGCGAGGCTTCGCGGGGCCACTCCGAGGACATGGCCACGCTCAAGTTCTTCAGTCACACTTCTCCAGTGGAAGGAAAAGAGTCCTTCGGGAAACGGGCGGCCCTCGCAGGCACCACGTCCAGTGGAGAAAACATCTATATGGGCTCCACCAATCCCAAGTCCGCCAATCGTGGCTGGTTCCGCTCTCCCGGACACCACAAGAACATGTTTCATCCCGCTCAACGCCGGATTGGTCTCGGCAACTACGGCAGACACTGGACTCAGATGTTCGGGCGCTAGTCAACTGGAGCTGGTGGGCCGGAAACCGGACCCCTCAAGGCGCAGCGGTCTCCCTTCCGGCATCCTTACCAGAGCAAGCTGCTGCCGGCAGGTGATCAGAAGCGAGCCATCCTGCCGCCGCATCTCGAAGGCACACCAGAAGCGCGCTCGTCCCCACTCTTCAAGCCGGCCCCTCGTCTCTAAGAGGTCTCCCAGGCGCCCGGGTTTGCGATAGTCGATCTCGGTCCGGACTACCACGGGATAGATCTGCGTCTCCGCCATCTTCCTGAGGTCAAAGCCCAGTTGCTCCGCCAGCTTGGTCCGGCATCGCTCAATCATCCGCAGGTAGGCGATGTTATGGACGACACCCCCGACATCGGTGTCGTAGAACATGACCTCGTCCTGGGTGGATTGCTCGGGGGCCACGGGCTCGGGCTGGGACATGCCGGCAGTGTAGCGGTTCCCCCGGGCTGGCCCAGCCGGGTATTCAAAAAGTCGCGCCGGCCCCGGAAGGCAAAGGTTGCACCACGCCTGCCTGTGGGGGAAACTTCCCCGGCATGCGCCGGCCCCTCCTGATCCTCCTGCTGCTTGCTTCTCCCCTGGGGGCGGAGGTCTACCGGGGCCCTGACCTGGCCCGGGGCCTGTTCCGGCGCGACAAGGTTCCCATCGACACGGACACCATGCGGGAACTCTCCGGCCACCTGACCAGCCTGGCACGGCGCGAAGGAGCGGCCGGACCAGCCCAACTGCGAGCCACTGCCCAGCTCCTTGCTATCGCGGTCCGGCTGGATCCCGCTAATCGTTCCGCCCGCGAAATCAATAAAGCGCTCCAGAACGGTGATTCTGTGGACCCCTACGCGGGCGATATCAACACCCCGCTCAGGCAGACCTGGGGCATCGCAGACTGGCTGGTCGATCCGGGGGCCGGTCCCGCAGGCCACCTCCTTGGAAACCAGATTATCGATGCCCTCACCGTCATCAATCCCCGCAGCCCTCTCGTGAAGCTCCATGATCCGGAAGGAGAGGCGGAGCGGTGGCAGGACGTCGTGGCCTCGCTCGCCGCCTTCCGGCGCAAGCCGGAGCCCGAGCAGACTCCGGAGCCGGCGAAACCCGTCTCTCCGCCCATCGAACGGGCGCCGGTTCTCCTCCGGCAGGCAAGCACCCAGACTCCCCTCTTTCTCTACGACAAGGACAAGCGCAGGCATCTGCGTATCGTAGCCCTCCGGATGCAGGTTGAACAGCACACGGAGCCCGGGCTCTTCACCTTCTCCCTGCGACCCCCGGCCGAATCCCCGGACATCAACTCCGCCCGCAACAACGTTCGCACCCTGCTGGAAAGAAGATGGCCCCATCTCCCGGTTGGGAATGTCGCCACCCTCGCCGCCGGCCGCGAGCAATACGCCTCGAGGAACGGGCAGGCGATCTCCGGCCCGGCCGCGCTCCTCATGCACGCCGCCCTCGCGGGCAAGCCGCTTCGCTCCGATGTCACCTTCCTCGGCGAGCTCAAGGCCGATGGCAGCCTGACGAGACCTCTCCCGAGCTGGGACTACCTCCGCGCCCTGCGCGTGGCGGAGGGCGGCCGTCTCCTCGTTCCCGGCGACTTCCAACCGGAACTGCACGCCATGCTCGCCCTCGAGGACCCCGCCTTCTTTCTTCGCTGGGAGGTCCTCATTGTAAACTCGCTCGAGAGCGCCGTAAGACTCGCAAGCGAAGGGGACGACCCCGAGGAATTGGCAGGCCCCTCCCAAATCTACTCCGAACTCCGCGAAGCCGCCCGGAACAAGGACGCGGGGCAGCTCTGCGTGATCCCAAGGGTCCGCGAGCAGCTGAGCGAAATCCTGAGCAAGGCCCCATTCCACTACTCGGCGAGAATGCTCCTGACCCAGGGCAATGCGGTCGAACGACCTACCCGCGTGGAGCGGGCGGTTGCCGCCCGCATCCTGCGAAGCGCGGTCGAGCCACTCACCAGCACGGTGGACACCCCCCTCTCCCAGCTCAGCGTCAAGCGCCTGCTGTCCACCGGAGAGGCCACCAAGACCGAGATCGAGCGCTTCGCTCCCGTCATTTCGCCCGGGGACGGGGATCTCCTGAAGAGCGCACGAGACTTGTCCGGGCTGGCGGACATCCTGGGCCGGGGCAAACGCGACGGTAGTCTGAAGGAGGGAGAACTCTACTACCGCCAGCTGCCAGTCACCACCTACTATCAGCGCCTGCAGACAGGGTTTTCAGCATTCCTTAAAGACCTCTCCCCGTTTACCGGGGAATCCATTCCCCCTGCGCCTGAAGCCCCCGTGCCCGAAAAGCCTCCTAATTCCAACTGATTACACAAAGAGGCCTGCCGGGAACGCTCCCCTCGCGAATGCAGGCCAGGGCACCCGGTGCCTGACGCCCCGCGCGCCGCTTTTGCTTTAGCGATCCACCTCAACTCGCGTAGAGTCCCCCCAGCATGACCCTGATCCGAACTCTGTTCAGCGCCCTCGCCCTTGGCGCCACCCTTTTATTGACCAGCCTCCCGCCTCACGCGCCGGCCCAGGATGAGGAGGGCCTCTTTTACCTGCCCGACATGGAGGTCGAGCTCTTCGACACCAAGAAACTCGACTTCGGCCGACGGGGCACATTTGACAAGGCTGGTCTGGTTGCCGCCCTTTCCCGTGTTGCGAGTGACTTCGACCCCTCCGAGGATCACGGGGAGGTTCCCAACATCCTGCGCTCCAATGCACTTGGCATCGCAGGCCGGATCGACCCCAAGGCCCGGTCCTTCAACACGACCTTCGAACAGCTGGAGGAAGATGCGGAGGCTTACGGGAGCAGTGGCACGAGCAAGGACCGCCTTGTCGGCAATATTCTCTCCGGCGTGGACCGCCTCCTGCGCGACAAGGACAACGAGAACAACAAGATCTGTGCCGCCTACTGCGTGGATGTCGCCCTCCGCCTCGTCCCCGGGCACCGGAGCGCGGACAAGCTCGAGAAGATCAGGGAAGAGCTCGAGGACGGCGGTATCGAAATCGACTGGGACCAGCTGAAGGGCAAGGCCGTCATCAAGGACGAGCCTTGGAATCCGTTCGAAAGAGGCGGCCGCATGGAGCCCCGCAGGGAGAAGATGCCCGGTGGCGAAGCCAAGGGCCTCGCATCCAACCAGAGCTCGGTCGTCGGACTGGTCGTGGTCACCTTGGGCAATGGGAAACACGCCGGGGCCGCCAGCGAGATTATCGCGACCGCCCTCAAGCAGGAGGGCGTCCGGGGCGTGGAGTTCAAGATCGACCAGAAGGTCGGGGACATGATGGGCAACAGTCTCAAGTCCATCCGTGACTACCTGCGTGTTACCTATGAGCCCAAGGAAATGGTCCCCGACGGCTATCAGGTGAACATTGTCTTCCAAGACCGCGACCGGCGGGTGGACGGCCCCTCGGCCGGCACCGCCATGGCGCTCATGCTCGATGCGCTCTTCTCCGGGGAAAAGCTCGATGACAAGTTCGCCTGCACGGGCGGAATCACCCCCAATGGCAAGGTCACCTCCATCGGCGGGGTGGCGGCCAAGATTCGTGGAGCCACACGCCGCAAGTGCCAGATCGTCGGTGTTCCAGAGGCAAATGCCAATGGTGTGAACGACATCCTCGTCCTCGACGGCGTCCAGCAGCTCCTCGATATTCAGGTCTTCACCATGAAAGACATGGATCAGGCCCGCGCGCTTTCACGTGCCGAGAAGGACAAGGACGTCCAGTCTACCCTCGATGACTTCAAGGCGGTCGCCGAAGTAATCGCGGAACAGGGCGAAAAAGTCCTCCAGAACGGACGCGTGCAGGAAAAGCTCGAAGCCGTTCTCGAAAAAATGCCTAATCACATATCCGCCCAGCTTCTCCTCGACCACGCCCGCGGCAAGGCTCCTGAAAAACTGTCGGTGGGCGGGAGCTTCCACGAAATCGACTCCCGGGCCTCCGGGGTATTCAGTCGGGTGCAGATGTCCATGTTAAGAAAGAAGGATCCCTCCGATCTGTCGGACTTCAAGGAGGACGCCCAGGCCACAGGGGGAGAGTTGCTGCAGATTGAAGGCAAGGTCCACGAGAAGTTCGAGGACTATTACGCTGCCGCCATGGACCTCTGCGTGGCCATCCAAGAAACCTTAAACATCGCGACTGATCCGACGATCCGGGAGAAGTGGGAAAAGGTCTCCAAGATGCGTAAAAAGCTCAGCGAGGACCCCGAGATCATGGAGGAAATCCGGGGCTAAGCCTGCGCCGGACCCTGCCGGATACAGAAGGGTAGCACCCGGGCGCACCATCCCGGCACCGGGAGCGGGGCAGGTCGCTACGCGAGGAGGTCCTGCACAACCTTCCCGTGGACGTCCGTGAGCCGGAAGTCCCGACCTGAGTAGCGGTAGGTGAGCTTCTCGTGGTCGAAGCCCAGAAGATGCAGGATGGTGGCCTGCAGGTCATGAACGTGTACGGGGCTGTCTTCCGCCTGGAACCCAAAGGGATCGGTCGATCCATGAGTGTAGCCGCCTTTGACTCCTCCCCCCGCCATCCAGACGGTGAAGCCGTAGTGGTTGTGGTCACGGCCGTTGATCTTCCCCGCATTTGATCCCTTTTTGGGCATTTCCACGGTGGGCGTCCGCCCGAATTCCCCTCCCCAGAGGACCAGGGTCTCGTCAAGCAAGCCACGCATTTTCAGGTCCTTAAGCAAAGCTGCAATAGGCTGGTCACTTTCCCTCGCCAGTTTCCCATGATTCTTCTCCAGGTCGTCGTGGTTGTCCCACGGCTGGCCCTGCCCGTGCCAGACCTGCACGAAACGCACGCCACGCTCGATGAGCCGGCGGGCAATCATCATCTGGCGCGCCTGCGTTCCGGTTCCATACATCTTCCGCACCTCTTCTGGCTCCTGGCGGATGTCAAAGGCATCACTGGCTTCCATCTGCATGCGGTAGGCGAGCTCGAACGACTGGAGCCGGGCCTCCAGTCGCGCGTCCTCCTGCCGTTTCTGCAGGTGCCGTTCGTTCATTTCCCGCAGGAGATCAAGTTGTCGCCGCTGCTCGCGGTTTTCGATCCCGCGCTCGATGAACTCCACCAGTTTCCCCGGGTCGGAATGCTTGGTGTCCACGTAGGTTCCCTGTAGCGCCCCGGGAAGAAACGCGGATTGCCAGTTCTGGGTTTCCTGAATGGGATAGCCCCCCGGGCACATGGCCACAAACCCGGGGAGATTCTGGTTTTCCGAGCCCAGTCCGTAGGTGATCCAGGATCCCATCGCGGGGCGAACCAGACGACCATCACCACAGTTCATGAGAAGGAGCGAGGGCTCGTGGTTGGGCACGTCGGCATGCATGGAGCGGATGACACAAAGGTCATCCGCCAGCGCCCCGAGATGAGGATAGAGGCTGGAAACCTCAAGCCCGCACTGGCCCCTTTTCGAAAACTGGAAGGGGGACTTGAACGCCGCTCCGGTTGGCCGTTCGGTGCGGAGCATCTTGGGGAGTTTCTTCCCGTGGAGTCTGGTGAGTTCCGGTTTCGGATCGAAGGTGTCGACGTGCGACGGCCCTCCGTTCATGAACAGGTGAATCACGGCCTTGGCGCGCCCCGGGAAATGCGGCTTACGGGGGGCCAGGGGATTAAGGGCAATTTCGCCTCCTGAGACCTGGTCCACGGCCTCCGCCCCCGCTACCAGTTCCGGGACTCCATTCAAGGCGAGGGCTCCCATCCCCATGCCACAGCGGGACAGCATCTGCCTCCTCGTCAGGAACAGGTGCTCGGGATTCGCGGAATGAGGAGGCATGTGGTTACCTGCTGGACCAGCAGCGGATGGATGGTTGCACGTTAGTCAACGTAGAGGAACTCGTTTGAAAGAAGGAGGACCTGAGCGAGAAGCGGCCAGCGATCAAGAGCCGGCCCGGAAAAACCAGCGCGCGCTTCGGCCAGGGGCAGATTTGCTCCTTCCTCCGTAATGACGGGTGCCCAATGAAACCCGTCGAAGGCCTCTTCTCCTGTCGACTCGACCAGAAAGTCCACCGCCTCTCCCGCAGAGACCTGGACGAGCACCTCGGTCTTCTTCCTGCCCTTCGGCGCAACCGTCCACTCCGCGACAATCTCTCCTCGCGCCACTACCAGCCCCCGCACCGCATCACCCTGTTTATCCGGTCGGGCGAGTTCTCCCGCAATACGCACCTCGCCCTCCCTGGGCGCAATCCAGCGCAGGATGGCCGCGTGATCCCCGTGACCCGGGTGCCCGCCGGTAGCGGTCCAATGGACCCAGCCCGTCTTCTTCCCGGGAAGCTCCTTCTCCCCCTGCCACGCCCGGCCCGTAAAGTGCGTCAAGGGTTCGAAATCGACCCGTCCCGATTCCCGATGAAGCCTCCCATGCCCATAGCTCCAGGCCCCCGCAGACAATTTCCCTTCCCCTCCGGGCTGTCCCAGGAAAATGGCCGCACGCTCGAGTTCCTCCGTCGTGGGTGAGCGGCGCAGGACTCGCCGGTACAGGGCAGCGATCCTCTGTTCCTCGTCCGCCTCGGCGGATGTCGCGGCGGCAGTGGCCCGCGCCTCTCCATGCACAAAGGGGCTGTTGATAAGGTAAAGAGCCTGGGTGGGAGTCGTCGTGGTTACCCGGCGCAGGACCGGCTGACTGGAATCGGGAAAGTCAAAGATCCGGAAGAAGGAGGGCGTATTCTGCCGTTCAATCAGGCCATAGATCGTGCGCCGCGCGGGAAACGGCGGCTCGTGGATCTTGACTGGCCGCCCCCCCGCTTTCCTGTCCAGGCGACCGCTGGCCTGCAGGGTCGTATCCCGCCACGCCTCAAGGTCCTTGCGATGCCTGTTGCTCCTCGCGTAATACCTGTTCTCAGGATCCCGCTCGGCGAGCTGGTCCTCCGCGAAACTGCTTCGGCGCCACGCCCGGGAACTCATGATGTGCCGGACGAGGGCCTTGATCGACCAGTCGTGCTCCTCGAGATAGAGCGCGAGATGATCCAGCAAGGCGCTATGCAAGGGCCTCTCGGCCTGCAGCCCGAAGTCCCCCGGCGTTGCCACGAGGGGGGAGCCCATCACGTGCATCCAGACCCGGTTGGCACAGACCCGGGCGGTCAGTGGGTTCCCGGATCGGGTGAGTTCGCGGGCCAGCTCAAGCCTGCCGCTCCCCTCCGCAAAGACCTGCCCGGGGTCCTCCCGAAAGAAGGCCGGAAAGGCGCGAGGGACCCTCTCCCCCCGGTTGCCCCGTTGCCCACGCTCGAAAATAACCGGTTCGCGCGACTGCTTTCGATCGCGCACAGCCATTGCTCGCGAAGGCGCGAATTCCGATTTGCCCTGCAATTCATCCAGCTTGGCAAGCAGTCCACGATACTTTCCGCTCTCGCTCTGATTCAATTTGCGCAAGGCAATCTGGCGGTCGAACTTGAGCGGGTCCGGGGGGCGCTGGTACCCTTCGATCTGTCCGGCCGCGTAGGCATGGGCGGCATTGGCCCGCTTGATCAACTCCGCCCGGAACCTGCGATAGCCCGGCGTATCCTCCGGGGCGCTGATTACAGGGAGCTCTCCCTCGGGCACCTCTTCCGTGCTGTCGAACACCCCATAGATTCCATAGTAATCCGCCATCGTCAGCGGATCGCTCTTGTGATCATGGCAACGAACACACTGCATTGTCAGCCCCATCGTGCTGCGGAACGTCACATCAATGCGGTCCGCAATGATGAGGTCCTCCTTGTTGAGGTACCGGCGCCCGATGGTCAGGAAGCCCAGAGCCGCCTGCTCGCGCACCGGGACCTTCATGAGGTCCGCTGCGATCTGACGGCGAAGAAACTCGTCGTAGGCGAGATCCTCATTCAGAGAGCGCACCACCCAGTCCCGGTAGGTGAACGCAAACGGAAACAACCGCCCCGCGGTAAAGTTGTAGCCCTTCGTGTCCGCGTAACGCGCCACATCAAGCCAGTGCCGGGCCCACCGTTCCCCAAAGTGAGGCGAGGCGAGCGCCTCCTCGACGACCTCGGCGCTCCAATCCGCCAGCGGGGTGTCTTCCTGGGCCAGGCGGTGGGCCTCAATCCCGGGTTCGGGTTGCAGGCCGGTCAGGACATGCCAGGCCCGGCGGAGGAGCACGGCCCGCGAAGCCTCGTCGGTGCCCGAGAGATTTATTTCCCGCTGCCGTCGCGAGAGCAACTCGTCGACGGGGTGGCCTCCTCCCTTGAGTTCAGGAGCGACGGGAGCCTGGAAGGCCCAGTGCCCGCGCGCCTCGGCAGGAGACACCCCTCCCCGCACAGCGGCCGGCAGGCACACCACGATGAGGAGAAGGACAGGAAGGGTCTGCACAGCAATGAGCGTACTTTACGCCCTCACAATGCCTGCCCGTCCCGCATTCCACAAGATCAACACGCGGGCAACCACCGCACGCTCAGAAGGACTTGTTGACCGAAAGCATCACGCCGTGAAACCGTGAGGTGTAATCTCCGGCCACCAGGTCATTGGCATCGGGGGCCACCGTCACGTCCCGGACAGTCCGGTTCCCGAAGGCATACTGGTAGGCCAGGCTCACGTCCCAGCCGGCTGACGAATAGTTCACTCCCGCACTCAGCCAGTGCCGGTCCGCATCCGCGACCGCCGGATTGAAGTTGAGGTCCGGCTGGCTGTTCTCGATGAAGATGTAGCCCGCGTTGAACGACCAGGTTTCGTTCGGGGCATAGGTCACCCCGAGGCCATACATGAAGTTGGATTCCCAATTGAAGGGAATCGGGCTGTCAGGAAGAGGGGCCTGCCGCAGGGTCGACACCCCCAGGCGGTTCCAGTTCACCCACTCCACATTGGCCTCAATCGTCCAGCGGTCATCCGGACGGTAGGCATATCCAACCACGAGAGTGTCCGGAGTGACCAGGTCCAGGGACGCGTCCACACTGGGAAGCCCCACCGCAGGCGCCCCGGCGCTGCCCTGCAGATCGAGCTCCGTCCTCGCCCGATAGGTGATTCCGAGGGCATGCTGCTCGTCCGGTTTCCAGAGGAGCGATGCGATCCAGTTCGCCGCAATATCATCTCCCTCGAATGCAAACTCTGCTCCGGGGGCCGCAAGGCGCTTGAGCGTCCCGTCGGCATGCGTCACCCCGACTCCCCCGCCTACCGAGAGGCTGTCGCTGACCTCGTAGGCGAGGACTCCCCAGCTGGTGAGATACACAAGCTCCGTCTCCGTGGCCACCGCCCCGAAGGGGGCCGTCCCCCAATCGGTTCGCAGGCCGAAGGGCGCATTGACACCGACACCCGCCGCCAGACGGTCGTTGACCGGAGCTGCTACGTAGAGTTGGGGCAGGGGGATGAACTCCGCATCGTTTTCATGACTCCGCCCGTCGATGTTCGTATCCGCTTCGATCCCCAGACGGACCGCATAAAGGCCTGCATGGGTAGAAACTGAGTCCAATTGGGTGAGCCCCGCCGGATTATAGTAAATCGCTGAGGGGCGGTCCGCAGTGGCTACGAAGGCATTTCCCCGCGAGGTCGCAAAGGGGTCCTGCACCGGGATGTAAAAACCATTGGCCTCAAGGTCGCCCCGCCCGGTGAGCAGCACAGCCACAGTCAGGAGGGCGAGCCCAGTCCTCGAGCTTTGAATATTACGGAAAATCATGTCAGTTGGTTTGGTTCGGATTAAGCCTCTTTGCAATCGAAGATGCTGTGTTCTTGGGTGAGAAAGATCGAAGAACGGGAGAGGTCGCAGAACCGCGCCTCGTCCTCGATCAGCTGCTCGTGGGCGGCAACACCTTCCGGAGTCTGCATCGCGGCCATCAACTCGTCGTGGGAATTCCACCAGATCTCGGTGATTCCATCAAAGGCTCCCGCCGCTCCGCGCCCCTCGCGCGCCACCTCGTTCAGGGGGGAATCCAGCAGGTGACTCTGGACGTACCTCCGTGCATTGAGCGCGGTTGCACAGCTCTCCACCAGAGGGCCATGTGTTTCCTTCCAGTAGCTGGAAAACTCCTCGGGAGACATCCCTGCCTTCCGGTGGACACAGTAAACGAGTTTGATCATATTGTACGGGGTTGCATTGAGTTTATCGGGGCACCGGTTCCCACTAGGCCAGGAAGCGAGACCAGAAGAGCTCGTTCCCCACCAGATCGGCGGCGAGCTCCTCAAACGGGTCATCGGACACTCGCTCGATGCGCGAGACATCAAACCCGATTCGCAATCGGGCCTCTCCCTGACCGGGCTCCGGCAGAAAGTCGATCACTCCGCCATGGTGCGTCATGCGCAGGCAGGCCCCGATAAGATCCAGTGCGAGTTTCGAAGGCTCCTCCGCAGAGGCACTCATTGCAGGGGCGAGCACGGAACGGACGGGGTGCCCGGGAAAGACAAGTTCCAGCCCGGAGAGGCATTCCTCCAGACGGACCGGGCCTGCTCCCTCCGCCGCGTCCGCAAGGGTGTTGAGGAAGGGCACCACCACGCTCTGGATATCGGCAAGGGATCCTGGCCAGTGCGGCGGGGTCGCGCGCGCCTCGCCCCATTCCAGTCCAGAGTTGCCCGCAACCACCGGGTCCAGAACCTCGTGGACGGTGCAGCGGTTGTCATAATCGAGGCTGGCAGGACTCGTAAGGTCCGGGGGCAGGGAGGCGTTGACCGTTCCGAGAAAGGACAGGTGCCGTCGATAGAGCTCTCGCCAGGACAGCCCCTCCAATCCGGTCGGCTCCGGCATCGCCTTTTCCCTGGGCTCTTCAGCGAGGCGAACGATGACCTTGAGGGCCTCTCCGACGTGCCGGATTGCAGTGTCACGGAAAATGGCAAGGGCTGCCAGCGACACGATCCGGTCGGAGGCCGCCAGGATATCAACGCTCATCATCTTCTGGCGGACCAGTTCCTCCCGCTCGAGGCGCACCGCGTAAAGCTCCATGGCCCGCTTGAGGGTCACCTCCAGCTCGGGAACCTCCCAGGGTTTCGTCACATAGCGATAAATCCCACCCTTGTTCACTGAGGAAACCGCGGCATCAATGTCCGCATAAGCGGTGGAGAGAATGCGCACCACGCCCGGCTTGAGAAGCGCCACCTTTTCAAGGAACTCACTCCCCTCCTCCTTGGGCATCCGCTGGTCCGTCACCACCACGCCAATTTCATCCTGGTGCTCCCGGAAGCGCTCCAGTCCCGCCACACCGTCCTCGGCGAGGACGATGCGGAAGGTCTTGCCAAAGAGCTTTGAAAAATACTTCCGTGTCCGCTGTTCATCGTCAACGAACAGGACAAGGTGTTGCCGGTAATCGATGGATTGCTGACTCATTTATTCGAGGCTTGTTCTAGTCGGGCTGGGCCGGGGCAGGAGTCCCCCCGCGCCTCGGACTCCTGTCCTGGGTTCTCCTTGACGGATTCTGGGCCGGACGAGCTGCCATCCTCCGAGCCCCCCTCGGGCGCCGCGGCGTCCGAATCGGGCAGGTCATTCAGGTAGACGGCTCCCAAGTAGTCGTCCTCCTCATCCTCCTGATCTTCAAAGCAGGACATTGGCAGGATAATGCTGAATTCCGTGAAATGACCGGGATCACTTTCGACTTCGATCCTTCCATCATGGGATTCGAGAATCCGGTGACAGATGCTCAACCCAAGGCCCATCCCCTCTCCAACATCCCGCTTGGTAAAGAACGGGTCGAAAATGTGGTCCAGGTCCCCCGGCTCGATTCCCGGCCCGTTGTCCCGCACACGAATGCAAAGAGTATTCTCGTCAAGAAGCTCGGAGGTAACGCCAACGCGGGGCCTCCCGGCACATCCGTCCCTCCCCTTCAGGGCCTGGGCGGAGTTTTGGATGATGTTTACCAGAACCTGGCAGAGCTGGTTGGCGTTGCCCCCGACCTTGTGGTCGGCCGCAACATGGACCTCGAACTGGATGCCCGCAAGGTCTCCGGACAGGAACCTCCTTGCGTTCTCCACAATCTCCCTGACCACGAGCTCCTCCTTCATGGTCACCTCCCCCTTGGTAAAGGAGCGCAGGTCGCTCACGATACGGATCACACGGTTCACTCCTTCTTCCGCATCAGCGACCGTCTCCTTGAAGTCCGCCCTCTCGTCTTCCGCGACATCATCACTGTACATCCGCAGCGCATGCAGGGCTGTCTTTACATAGTTCATCGGGTTGTTGACCTCGTGAACAATTCCGGCACTCATGCGCCCCAGGGAAGAGAGGGTCTCCGCCTGCAGCAGGCGGGCTTCGTTGTCCTTGATTTCAGCCAACGCGAGATCGCGTTCCTCCACGGCCACGCGCAGCTCCTGATTGATGATGCCCAGCTCACGCTGGTGTTTCTGGCGATCGAGAAGATTGCGAATACGGAGACGCAGTTCCGCGGTGGTGAATGGCTTGGTGAGAAAATCACTCACCCCGGCTTCCAGTGCATGGATACGGGGCGTTTCGTCGGCGGCAGCAGTCACGAGGAGG
>CAWWCX010000063.1:0-14215 GCA_963935445.1 uncultured Roseibacillus sp. | reverse complement strand
CAACTTGACCACTCCAAATTGCTGCTTAAGTGCCTCCTCTGCAATTTTTCCTCCCTTGAACTCCCATCGGATGCGCCGAACCGTTTTATCGAGTTTCCCGGTCTTGTTGAGTTCCTGCGTATCGATGTGCCCCTCGATATTGTAGCCATGGAGCTCGCAAACGAAAACCCGCCCATGTTCGTCGAAGGCGATGCCGGACGGCTCCTTGACTACTGGTTCGCTCGCAACCAGATCAATCTGAAATCCCTTGGGCAGCACAATCCTTTGGGCACTCTCCGCGGGGGAAAGAGGTTGCGGTGCATCTTCAGCCGGTTGGATCCGGGCATCCGATGAAGACGCAATGCACAAGCAGCTAAACAGCAGGGAATAGCGGGCGTAGAAAAATCTTCTCACTGGATGAATGGGCTCATTCGACAAAACTCTATGGCTTCCTCTCCAAGTTGTAGTGCCGATCCCCGTGTACAGGCAACGACCCTTTTGAACCCAGAGTTCATTTTCTCACTTCCTCCTTCCCGGGGTGCCGGTGGAGGTCTTCCTGATCACCACCCGCACCCCGAGGTAGTTGCGCTGGTCGCGGTCTCCCATCTTCTGACGGTGGGCACAGCGGCAGTTCCGGGGAGTGGAGACCCAGGAACCACCACGCATGACGGAGTCGTCAGTCCATTCGGCGACGTTTCCCAGCATGTCGTGGAGACCCCAGGAATTTGACTGGAGGGAACCCACCGGGGCAAGTCCGGCATAGCCGTCCGAGAGAGTGCGGTGGGCGTGGTTGGCGTAGGTCTCTCCGGTATCGAACCACGCCTTGTCGGCGAAGTTGGCATATTTGCTGATTTGGGAATGTTCGACTCCAAAGAAATAGGTGGTCGTCGTTCCTGCCCGGGCGGCATATTCCCATTGAGGCTCTGAAGGCAGCCCGAATTCCCAGCCCGGAGGAAGCAGGCCTGATTTCTGGGCCGCCTCATTCATTGGTTTGATTTCCCTCGCAAGGGTATCCTTGGACTGGCTAACCATGTTGACGGGGTGGAGCTTATCTTTATCAATCGCCTTGTTGTTACGATTGCCCCGCCAGAGACCCCGGGGCCACTCATACTTGGCCATCCAGAATCCCTCCTGGATCTCCACTTCCCGCTGAGTTTCGTCTTCAAATCTTCCCTTTTCCACTTCCGGACTGCCCATGGTGAACTTCCCCGGAGGACACCAGCAATACACCATTCCGCGTGGCCCTACCCATTCGTCACCGAACTTGCGGCCAGCAATCATCTTGTTCGGCGGACTCACGGCCTTCGATGGCTTGCCGAGGGTCTCCAGGATCGATTCGTCATGATGGAGGTCTCGTATCTCCAAGGCAGGGGATGCGTCGTCCGGGGTGTCGAGGATGACGAGGTTGCGTGAGCTGCCGCCCTTGGCCTGCAATTGATCCAATACGAAATTCACGCCCAATCCGCGACCGGGCCTGCTCTTGATATCCAACAGGCAAAGGGTCTTTTTCTTGAGGTATTCTCCAGGTGCCGCCCGTCCAACGAAATAAACCAGGGCAGTTCCTCGGACGGGTGTGCGGGAAGCGAAGCCCTCGACCTCGCGCTTGATCTGGTTGTTGTCCAGATTGCTTTTTACCGTGCATTGGAAACCGTGGGCCTCGAGCCGCTTGATCAAGGGCTGTAAATCTGGCTTGGGAAGTTTGAGATCGGCTGCCTCGTAGGCATGAACGTCCAATACCAAGGCGGCCCGGTGCTCCGCGCTGGCCTTGCCAGCAAACAGAAAAAAGGCCACCGAAAAATGGAATATCCGAAGCATCTCAGCTCATGATTTCAGCTAGGGGACCGGTTTGGTCGAGATCGCCCAAGCCGAAGTCGGGGATGCCAAAGGTGTTTTGTCTTTCGCCGACGGCATGCAAGAGAGACAGGTAAAGGTTCGCGATGGTGCGATGGCCTTGGTTTCCATACCAGGGATAACGCAGGTAGCGGTTGCCGAGTTTGAGCCGCCCTCCGAGGTCGCCGATAAGAATGAACGGCCATTCGTGACAGACTGGATGGTGGCCCTCGGCGGAGTCGGACAAGTATACGATCAAGGTGTTGTCCAGCATGGTGCCGTCCCCTTCGGGCACGGCTTCCAGTCGGCGGATGAACTTGGCCAATTGTTCCAGGCACTTGCGACGGATATGGGCGTGACAATCGGGGCCGGAAATCCCGGCGAATTTCTGAAAATTACCATGGCCGATGGCATGTGCCCCAATGTAGCCGTCGCCCCCCTTCAGCCCCAATTCACTTGCCATGCAGGACAGGCCGATTCGATCCGGTCCGGCCCCTCCGGAAACGGTTGCCACGTTGGTCAGACCTGCGATCATGCTGCCGGCCGCGATCTCGAACTGGGCTTCCAGTCGTTCGAATACACCGGTGGGCCCGGTTTTACTTTCCATGATCCGGCCCGTCTGGGGGTCGATGTCAGGAGCTGCCGAAGCGATCTGCTTGGCCATGACCCCGAGCTTTCCCTGGCGGGCGCTCATGGATTCGAAGGCATTCAGGTAGCGCTCCAGCTTTTCCTTTTCGGACCCATCCAAGCGGGCTTGCATGCGTTTGACGTCGTCCGCCATGAAGTCGAGCAAATTGGTGTCGACGTCAAAGTCCTTGCGGGCCTCTCCGTTCGTTCCGGCGGCGAAGAATTGCTTGTGGGCCTGGACCGGGTTGAGGAGAGTGGGCAAAGCCTTGCCCTTGCCCGCGGAGGTGAGGTTGTAGGTGATCGACATGGCCTTGTTCGATACGCCCAGTCCGACGTGCGGGTAAATGCCGCCCAGCTTGCGGGCGAGGGCGGCGTCGATGGTTTCCCCATGGGCCTTCTTGCTCATGGGCCAGCAACCGAGGGCGGCAAACCCCGAATTGTGACTGCCGCGGGCGATACGACCCGAGAGACCGTGAATCATCGTCATTTTCTTAGCCCACGGCGCCAAGGGCTCCATGGACATGCTCATGGCATGATTATCCAAACCCCGATCCTCAATTTTCGAGGGATTTTTTGGGAATTCGATTCCTTGTGGTTGGACGTCGCGCGGATACACCCCGTTGCCCTGTACGAAGAAGAGCACGCGGGCCGGTTTGGCCGCTCCCTTGCCCGCCGCCTCCAGTTGGCGGATGAAAGGTGCAAGATACAGGCCGCCCAACCCGAGGGTGGCTCCGCGAAAGAAGGTGCGTCGACTCGCCATATTTAATTTTTGTTCGTTTGTCTCAATAAAAAGGAATCGGAGGAAAGAAGCGAGGCTACAAGGGCCCGAAAACTGCCTTTCCCGTCACGATAGGCCTTGTAGGCGTCCTGCAGGGTATTGGCGTCGCCGAGGGTTTCATTGCGTCCCATGAAAAACCGGAAAGCGTATCTTACGAAGACCTGTTCGACTTCCTTGGAGGCAGCGAGTCGTTCGATCATGGCCACGGGGGATGCGAACTCGCCATGCATCTGAGGAAAGCGGGTCCGTCCGATAGCTCCCGAGGGATCAACCGGCTGGCCGGCATCACGGCGTTGCAACCGCCCGTAGTGGTCATAGCGCTCGAAGGGAAGTCCCAAGGGATCCATTTTTTTGTGACAGCGCTGGCAATCCACTGCGGCAGTGGCTTCCTTCAATCGGTTGCGAAAAGAGGTGTGTTCTTTCTCCGGAACGCGGGCATCGACGCCGATGGGAACATCGGGAACGGTTCCCCCAAGCAGGTGAGTACGGATCCACTTGCCCCGCTGAACGGGGTGGTTTTCGAAATTCCCGCTCCATGCGGCGAGCCAAGCCGGATGGGTAAGGATGCCGGCGCGTTCGTCCTTGGGAAAGGCGACCGGCTGGTTGGCGAGAGACCATTTCCAGTCATGGGGCAGGTTGAAACTGGTCTGGTAAGGCCAGGTCTTGTGGTCACCCTGGACGAGGATCACGCCCTTGTTCTTCTCGTCCTTGTAGTTGGCGTTGACGTAGTATTTGCGGGTGGTCAGCAGGGTGCGCAGCACTTCCTCGTCCGCCCTGAGGACGTCGCGTATGTTCGTCTCGAGGTCAGCCACTAGACGATTTGCGTCGTGTTTGCCGTCCTCGGGTTGGTCCTTGAACACGTCCCTTGCGTACGGGTAGTCGAAATATTCCCTGAAGAACTGGATAATGCGCGGGTTTTTGTCCTGCAGGAGGGAATCGTCCACAAGCCTCTTCGCGATGAGTTCCGAGACTTGTTGTCTGGTTGCGAGTTCCCCTTTCGCGGAGGCGTCCAGGAATTCCCTCAAGGGCAGATTGGCGAGCGAGTAGGAGAGTGCGTATGCGATTTCTCTCGGGCTGAGACGAAGCCGGCCGTATTCATCGGGTTTCCCCTCACCCAGTTCGGAGCGGTAGAGCACTTCCGGCTGGAGAAGCACGGCGGTGAGGAGCGCCTTGCCTGCGGTGACGTGGCCGCCGGTAGTCGTGGCTTTGGCATGGAAGGCCTGAAAGCGCGCGGTTTCCTCGGCGGTTGGGCCGCGGCCTACGATTTTGCGAAAGGCAAGGGCGATGGACTCCTCGACCAGTTGAGGAGAAGGTGGGGCGCCCGCCTTGACGAGTTCCTTGAAGGTCTTGTCGCGGGAACTTGGCCCGACGAGGGCGGCGGCGACTTTCTTGGCGTTGCCGAGGAGGGGAGCGGTTGCGGCCTCGTCCAGAAAGTAAGGGGCCGCGTAGTCCTTGATCTCTGATCCATCGAAAACGTTGAGCCCGTTAGCCAAGCCGGTGATTTTTTCCCCGAGGCGCGGCATGACGGAACGGTAGATAGCAGGGCGTAAACGCCAAATGCGTGGTGGGGTGGGGGTTACGTGGCTCAGCCGTTTCCCGAAAAGGGCGGCATGGTCGACGTAGTTGCCAAACTGGGGGAGGTGAAGCTTGGCCGAACCGAGATGACCGGGTCGCTGGGTCTTAAGAAGTTCGGAACGGAGCCACTGCAGGATACGGACCCGTTCGGCGGTGGAGGGTTTTTGCTTTTTCTCCGGTGGCATGTCGCCGAAATGCAACTGTTCCTCGACCAAGCGCCATTGCTCGAGGGCATCGTCGTCGGAAAGCATGTTGGGGGCGAGGTTTTCCAAGTCGAAACTCCCCTTCTTGGTGTCCGCGTCATGGCAGTCCATGCAGTATCTGTCGAGAAGGGGAAGGACGCTTGTGCGAAATCCGGTCAGATCCGCTTCCGGCAGGGCGAATGCGTGGCTTACCGCGAAGAGTAATAAAGTGAGGAGACCGGCAGAAGTCTTCATCCAACGAACACTATACTTGGATACAGGGACAGTCCTTCCAACTCATGCCATCAGAATCTGGTCGACTGCTCAGCTCAGGATAGAATCCCCTGGATAGGATGGCCAAAGTCCTTTTCGAGGCGCTTATGTCCGGGCACTTCCAGTTTGTGGGGGTCAATCCCCATGAGGTGGTTGATCGTGGCGTGCACATCGGTCACGTAATGAGGGGCTTCCACGGCATGATACCCCAGTTCGTCGGTCGCCCCCTCGACCACCCCCCCTTTGATGCCGGCACCGGCCATCCAGACACTGAAACCAAATGAATGATGATCACGGCCATCTGCGCCCTGGGAACCCGGGGTCCGTCCGAACTCGGTCGCGAACACCACAATGGTATCCTTGAGCAATCCCCGCTGCTTCAGGTCTTTCAGCAGACCCGCGGCAGGCAGGTCAACCTGCCTTGAGAGCTTCGTGTGCCCTTTCTTCAATCCCGAATGGTTGTCCCATGCGCCTGCCGCGCCGTCGCCATGCATGATCTGAATGAAACGCACCCCACGCTCGGAAAGGCGCCGCGCTGCCAGAAGTTGCTGACCGAAGGCCTTGGTTTCATTCTGGTCGAGACCATAAAGATTTCTGGTTTCCGGAGACTCCTGTGAAAAGTCCAGCGCATCGGGAACGGCTGTCTGCATGCGATAGGCCAGCTCATAGGACTTGATCCTCGCTTCGACAACCGGATCGAGAGGGTAACGTTCCGCCGCAAGACGATTGAGCTTGTTCGTCAATTTGAGATTCCTGAGTTGACTGTCTGGCGTCATGCCATTGGTCGGCCTCGCATAATCGAGCGGATTACCGGGGTCGATCTTGAGATTTACCGCCTCGTAGGCAGGCCCAAGATAATGCGCATCCTTCTTGTCGAAGAAGCGTGGGCCAATGTTGATGAACTGAGGCAGGTTGTCACTGAGCGAACCGAGCCCGTAGTTGATCCATGCTCCGATGGTGGGAACACGGGGATCGAGAAAGTGGCGTCCGGAATGGAATTGCACCTGCGCACCATGATTGTTGTCGCTCGTCCACATGGAACGAATGAAGGCAATGTCATCGGAACAGGAACCAATGTGCGGAAACCAGTCGCTGACTTCAATTCCCGACTGCCCGTGCTTCCTGAAACCGGTTTGCATGGGAAAGATCTTGGTCCGGGTATGCCCGTTGGCATCGCCCTTGATCGGGATGCGTAGCTTTCTTATTTTCTGCGGATCGAGAACAGCCTTGTGCGGAGTTTCTCCAATTGCTTTCCCGGCATACCTGTTGAGCTCGGGCTTGGGGTCAAAGCTCTCCATGTGACTGACTCCCCCACGCATGAAGAGCCAGATCACCCGCTTTGCCCTCGGTTCAAAATGAGGTTTCCCGTCCGGCAGGACATGTTGTTCTGCGGCCATGATTCCGTTGAGGGCAAGCGCTCCAAAACCAAGTCCTGATCGCAGGGCGGCCCTCCTCGAAATAGTGTATTCGCAGTCCCTGTTCATCGAATCACCAGGAAATCATTGAGGTTGATCAAGGCATGAACGAAATACTCCCGCCGGGGCTCATCCCGCAGGTATGACAGGCTTTCCGCCAACTCGGCCTCAGCCGGTTCCCTGGCCAGGATCTTCATGAATGCAGCCCGGACGAACTCCCCGGAATTCATGTCGGGACTGAATGTTGCCGCGATTTGTTTTGCTGCCGTGGTAGCCGTCTGACTGTTCATCATCGCCAACGCCTGCTGCGGAACAATGCTTTCACTGCGCCGGTAGCAGGCAAACACATCGGCATCGTCGAAGGTCGACAGGAACTTTGAGCGCCCGTCTCGTGAATGAAAAAAGTAGAGACTGCGTCGCCTTGCATCAGGTGAGGGCGTAACCGGGGGCCCACCGCGGGTCAGATCAAGCGTGCCGGCCAGGTGCAGCAGGCTGTCTCGAAGGACCTGAGACTCCATCCGCCGGCTGTTCATGCGCCAGTAGTGGCGATTGCCCTTGTCCACTGTGAGAGTTCTCTCATCCGCCGCAAGATTGGAGGAACTTCGCCGCCAGGTCTTTGAGGAGAGCATCAATCGGTGAAGGCGCTTCATATCCCACCCCGACTCGATCAACTCTACGGCAAGATAATCCAGCAGGTCCTGATGCACTGGCTTCGGTGCCCTCAAGCCAAAGTCCGCGATTGACTCCACCAGCGGAGATCCAAAGTGCCGCAACCAGATGTGATTGACCGCCACCCGCGCGGTCAGGGGGTGTTCACGGTGCGTCAACCAGTTCGCCAGCGCCGTTCTTCGACCGCTGCTGGTTCTTGGGTAACCATCGCCCGCAGGCAGGGCATCCTTGTTCGACGTCTTGAGAAGCGACACCTTGCTGACGGCCAGGGGCTCGTAGGCCGGGAACTTCCCCGCCTTGAGATCTGCTTCCAGTTTCTTGACCGTCTCCCGGGCCTTGGCCGCTTTTTTTGCGTCGAGCGCGTCCACCCTTGCCCTGGCGAGGTTACTTTCAAGAAACAAGCGGCGGGCATTCTCTGCCGTCCCCTCGCCCCTTTTCCGGTAATTCACGTTATCCGCATCGATGCGCGCCCTGGCAAAAGCATATTCCGCTTCGGCCAGCTTCAGCTTGGCTTTTGCCAGTTCGACAACGCTTTCCGTGATCACCGGCGTGCTGGCGACGATCGGCTTCCCCTTGTCACTGGCTTTTTCAAGGATTGTTTCAGCAGGTAAATGCCGGACCTCGATGCCATAAAAGTCAGCCGTGGCATCATATGCGAGAAGCTGAACGGAGCCGGCCTCGCGACTCGGCAGGTCGTAGGCAAAGAGAAATTCCCCATCCAGCGCAACGTTGATCAGCGGCCCACGAACTTTCAGATTCAACGTGTATTCCTGATTCAACCTGATGGGGCGACTGGCAACGGCCTTGGTATACACATCTTTTCCCTCAATCGTATGGGCCAGGTGCACCTTGGTTCCTCCCACGCTCGTATAGACAAAGTGAGAATTGTTACCGCTCTGATCGACGTCAAATCGGATGCCCACCGATTTCCATCTCTGGCCACCGGTCGTTTGGGACCTGAGGGTGACTTCAAAGTCCCGGGGGTGTGTTACTTTTGAACGTAACCAGTGTGTATCGAGGGATGGCCTGGTCAGGGAGAGCAGACCTCCCTGGTAGCGCCAGTCACTGCCAACAAGGTCCCATAGGTCCGGACGGGCTTTCCGAAAGTCATCGACGAGAACTCCCCCCCCGGCAGCGGGCTTGTCATCTGGATTCCTTTCACCGGATTTCGGAATCGGATCTTCATCCTCGCCATGCGCCAGGTTCTTTTCCCGGTCTGCTACCGCTTTCTGGAGTTGCATCTTTTCCAGGTGGGCTTCGGCCTGGGCGACCTTTGCCCGGGCCTGGGCGAGGAGACCTTTCTGGACAAACTCCTGCAGGTCAGGACGCCAGGCCTCGAGCGGAAGGTCGATCGACTTCGGCGCCCGCCACGCACCCGATAGAAGAAAGGCCGGAGAGCCCGCGCTGATCTTCCTACTCTTATCCGCCTGACTTTCCTCTCCCCTTTCGTGGAGGTAGGTCGCGGCCCCCAGGTTGCCATCATAGACCCGGGTCAAGCCGTTCGTAGTCGGGTCCATTTTCCCCGGGGCGGCATCAATACGGACCTGGTAGGGCTCGAAAATCGCGCGGAACCTGTAGTAATCGAGATGAGTGATGGGGTCGTATTTGTGGTCGTGGCACTTGGCGCAATTCAGGGTCAAACCCATGAAAGCTTTACCCGTGTGCTCAATCGTGTTGTCCAGCCAGCTTGTCCGATTGAATTTGAACCAGCTCCTTGCGAGAAATCCGGTGGCTGCAAGTACGCTCGGATCGTTCGGCGCAATCTCATCGCCGGCGAGCATTTCACGGACCATCTGGTCGTAGCCTTTGTTCTCGTTGAGGGAATCAACGATCCAGTCCCGCCAGCGCCAGATATGCTTCTGGCTGTCGCGTATTTCCTCCCCGAGACCATACCAGTCGCTGTAGCGCCAGACATCCATCCAATGACGTCCCCAGCGTTCACCATACTGGGGACTGGCGAGGAGCTCGTCCACGATGGCCTCCCATGACCGCGGATCATTCAACTGCTCATGCGTGGGTGGCAGGCCGATGAGGTCAAGGTAGAGGCGACGAATGAGAATCGTGCGCCGTGCGGGCGGTTGCACCCTGAGGCCGAGTGCCATCTGGCGTTCGTGCAGCAGGACATCGATGGGATTGCCCGCATCGTCCGGCAAGGGCATGCGGCGCGGCCCCTGGAAGGCCCAGTGTTCTGACGGACCTTGTGGAACAGGCTCCCCTGCCGGGGCCTTGGCGCCGCCGTCAATCCAGCGGCGCAGGAGAGCGATCTCATCCTGCTTCAGGGCTGCCCCCTCATCAGGGGGCGGCATGCGCTCCTCGCTCCCGTCCTCAACGAGCGCGATGAGGAGGCTGTCCGCCGCCTCCCCTGGGACGATCACCTCGCCCTTGAGCATGAGATCGCGGGTATCCAGCCGTAGCCTTGCCTTCTGCTTGAGGACCCCATGACAGGAATAGCATTTCGCCGCCAGGAGGGCCTTCACCTTCTCATAGTCCTCGAACCCTTCCGCCGACCGCTCCTCCTTCTCCCCATGAAGAAGGGGACAGGTCGCCATAACGCCTGCGACGGCCACTGCGAGGATCATCCGCGATGAACACATGAGGATATTCTCAAACAAATAAATCAGGACGCCCGGCCCGAACCAGCCAAATCCTACTTCCAGGAGGCAGGTTTCCGGGGCGCAACCCGTCCTTGGCGCGTCCCCGTTTTCCGCTTACTGCACAGTCCGGGGGACGGCTTCAACCCTACTCGATGTACAGGAATTCGTTGGCCGCCATGAGAGCCCGGGCAACACCCGCCCAAGTCCGTTGTTCCCGCTGCCCTGCCCCCTCCTCAACCGGGTAGGACCTGACGTGCTCCACGAGGCGGGAAATCTCATCCCCTCGACCCGGACGTCCGTGGTAGTGACGGATCAGCCAGTCCGCGCGCCCGGCGGGGTCGAGCCCCTCAGTCTCCTTGAGCATGATCCCGGCAATGCTCATCGCCGATTCGTGTACCAGCGGGCTGTTCATGAGCACGAGAGCCTGGGGAGTCACCGTGGACGTCCGCCGGTTCCCGTCCGGCACGGACGGATCCGCGAAATCGAAGGCGTTCAGCTCATCGTAGCCCGCACTCCGGATCACCGGCAGGTAGACCGTCCGCCGGGTGCTCCTGATCCACTCCGTCATCTTCCCCTTGTTGATGTATTCGGTGGGCTTGCGCTGGATCACTCCACCCCCCATCGCGAGGTCCAGCCGGTTTGCCTTGAAGAGAATGGCGTCCCGCACCACCTCCGCCTCCATCCGTCGCGGCTTCCACCGCGCGAAGAGCTTGTTCTCAGGGTCAATCTTCAGCGCCCGGTCCGAGTGCAGGCTCTGCCGGTAGGTAGCCGAGAACATGATTTCGCGGTGCAGGGCCTTCAGGGACCAGCCTCCCTCGACCAGCCTCAGGGCAAGGTGGTCAAGAAGCCGGGGGTGGGTGGGCCGCTCGCCCAGAATCCCAAAATTGTCCGGTGTCGGCACAAGGCCCCGTCCGAAATGCCAACGCCACAGCCGGTTTACAATCACGCGGGCGGTCAGGGGGTTGTCCGCTCCCGCAATCCACCGCGCCAGTTCAAGCCGGCCGCTCTGCTTCTCCGGCATGGGCGCCTGCTCCGGCCCCGCAATCACCGGGAGGACGCGGCGCATCACGGACTTCCCGAGAGTCATGTAGTTGCCCCGGAGGTGCACCTTCGTGTCGGTGGTCTTGTCCTCCGTCACCCCCATGATCCTGTGAGGCGGAGACAACCCCTTCTTCAGTTCTTCGATTTGCGCACCCAGTGTGTCCTTCTCCTCCTTCGGGGTCTTCTTGTCTGCCTTCCTCTTCTCCAGTTCCGAGACCTTCTTCCAGCGCTCCGCCACGTCCGGCTCGGTCAGATCATGCTGGTGATACTGCGCCACCACGGAATACTTGGTGAGTGTCTTGGTGGAGAGGAAGATCCCCGCCAGTCCATAATAATCCTCGATGGAAACCGGGTCGAACTTGTGATCGTGGCAGCGCGCGCACCCAAGCGTCATCCCCATGAAGGCCCGTCCGGTGGTATCCAGCTGTTCATCGACAATGTCCCTCCGCATCTTGTCCGGGTCATCACAGGCGAGCATCTTGGGGCCGACCGAGAGAAACCCCAGAGCCGCATGCTGATCCCTCTTCTCGGCAAGGTCCCTGCTGGGAAGAAGATCCCCCGCCAGCTGCTCCACGATGAACTGGTTGAAAGGCTTGTCCTCGTTGAACGAACGGATCACATAGTCGCGATAGCGCCAGGCCTCGGGATGAGCGATGTCCTCGTCCATGCCATTGGAATCGGAATAGCGCGCCACATCCAGCCAGTGTCGTCCCCAGCGCTCCCCGTAGCGGGGAGAGGCCAGCAACTCGTCCACGAGGCGCTCCCACGCGTCCGGCCGGTTATCCAGAACAAAAGCCTCAACCTGGTCGGTGGTCGGCGGCAGTCCGTGCAGGTCAAGGTAGGCACGCCGCACCAGCGTCCGTCGGTCCGCCTCCGGAGCGGGAGCCAGCCGCGCCTGCTCCATCCCTGCGAGAACATACCGATCGATCTCATTGCGCACCCACTTCCCATTGCTGGCCACCTCCGGCAGAGTTCCCTTCTCGGGCCGAACGAAGGACCAGAACCTACGGCCCTCCTCGTAATCAATGCCCGGCTCCTCCGCAACCGGACCTGCCGCCTGCTCCCGAGGATCAGGAGCTCCGCGCTCAATCCACTCCCGCAGCAAGGCGATCGCACTGTCGGGCAGCTTCCCCTCCGGCGGCATCTGGAGATCCGAATCACGATAACTGAGCGCCTTGAGAAGGAGACTCCTGTCCGGCTGCCCGGGCACGAGGACCGCACCTGAGTCCCCGCCCTTCCTCACCCTCGCCCGTGAATCGAGCAGCAGGCCACCCCCTACCTTTTTCGCCCGCGCCGAGTGGCACTCGTAACAATGCTCAACCAGCAGAGGCCGGATCTTGGACTCGAAGAACACCACGTCTTCACTTCCTGCAGCGGGAAGGAGTCCGGGACATAGGATGAGGAACCGGGAAATGGATCGTATCCAACGCATACTCTTCAATAGCTCTGGTATACGCCACTGGATTCGAATTGCCAAGAAAGGGGAGTGTTCTCCCCTTGGCCTGCCCTCCCTGAAATCATGGCCCCTCCAGAGACGTTCACACGGAAGTGTTACGGCTTAATCAAATCCTGCGCATCCTGCTCCCGTTTGCCGGACCTCTTGCCGCCTCCTACCGCATGGACCTCGAGAGCTGGGCGCCTGAGCCACCTGCTGGAGCGACCAGTTCGCTCAACTTCCTCGCCCGGGGAGTCACTTGCCCCTCCACCAACCCCAGCTCATGAAGGGCTGGGA
The DNA here is from genome assembly GCA_963935445.1 of uncultured Roseibacillus sp. Taxonomy (GTDB): domain Bacteria; phylum Verrucomicrobiota; class Verrucomicrobiia; order Verrucomicrobiales; family Akkermansiaceae; genus Roseibacillus_B. The sequence continues at coordinate 1,520 of CAWWCX010000063.1, read as the reverse complement.
AAACAAACCCGCAAAAGGAAAGTCCTAGCAATTTCACGCCGAGGGAGGTTCTGTCTTGCGGAAATCAGACTGCTAAATGTTGACTCGCTTCCTTCCCCAGCCGATTCGGCACCGCGCGCGGCAGTCTGTCTGCTGGCTTAGGCAAGCGGTTCGGACGATCTCAAGTATCCCTCAATACCGGAACGTCGATCTAGAGTGCGGCGTGACAGTGAACGTCGACATGCGTCACCAGAACTGGTATAAGCTGTACAAAAACGGTTGCCATGAGCAGGACGTAGAGGAGTTCATCACCGGGTTTCTCCAGGAAGGGGACGCAGTCCTGGACGTGGGTGCCCAGATCGGGATGTTCACCGCGATCGCAGCCCAGCTCATTGGCCCGGACGGGCCGCTGTATGCATTCGAGCCCGATGAGCAGAACCACAATGACCTGCAGAGCACCTGCATCCGGAACCAGCTCGACAACGTCACCATCCTCAACGTCGGTCTGAGCGACACCGTCGGCGAGGCAACCTTCCAGCGCCCGGATGGCGCCTGGGGCTCGTTCATGAATGGAAGCGGCGGTGGCAGCGTCACCCGGGAATTCTTCAAAAACTGCAACATAAAGACCTCTACCCTGGAGACCCGGACCATCGACAACGTTGTCCGAGAGCGCGGCATTCAGCGGCTGGACCTGATCAAGATCGACGTAGATGGCCCAGAGGTGGCAATCCTGCGAGGAGCCATCGAGACCCTGACCAACTACAAGCCCGCTGTCGTCGTGGAGGCCTCGCTTTTCTACCGGGAGCATGGCTCCAGCGCAGGGGAGCTGTTCGAGGTCCTCCAGCAGAACGGTTACCAAATCTACGGCTCCATCCGCAAAGGAGAGACCGCGGTCCCGATGTCATCCCCGGCGGACATCCCGATGGACCTGTCTGCCGCGGGTTCTGCGATGAACTTCTTCTGCATGGTGCCCGGGACCTACGACGAACGATGGAAGCGGCTGTGGTTCATGCGCGGCGACTGAAAAGCCGGGAGCGGTCTCTTGGGACGCGGCGCAGCTGGCCTCCGGGGGAGGCGTGGTCCTCGTGGGTCCCACACCACCACCGATCCCAGCCCCATGGAAGGATTCGCATCCCTCGACTGTCCCGGCCTGAAACGATAAAGACTGGCCAGCAATACGTGGGATCCACGGCACCTCGAGTAGTATTGGGCATCATTTATTCCCTAACCGTGACTGGCGAGGTTTCCGGAAAGCCGGACCGCATGGCGTACAGCGGACCACGGCAGGTGGGCACATTGCCAAAAGGCAAGAAGGCTTACCGCTTCCCTCGTCCCCGACGCTCGGGCCAAGCCCCCTTCGCCAGCCTCTTTGTATAATTTCCCCTCTCCTTTACGCGCCCCCCGCGCCTTTGGAGCGAAAGTTTTGGCAGTTGTATCGACGGCCTGAAAAAAGGCCTAAGGGATGCAAGGCCGCCTACTTCGTTACCTTCCCTTGTCCGGACGCCCCGGCCGGTCGCTGCAGTCCGTGCCTGTCGTAGAGC
>CAWWCX010000062.1:0-14257 GCA_963935445.1 uncultured Roseibacillus sp. | reverse complement strand
GGGAGAACTTCACATCACTGACCGAAGACGCAATCGCCTTGGCAAGGGTGGTCTTGCCTGTCCCAGGATAATCCTCGAGCAGGAGATGCCCTCCCGAGACCAGGCAGGAAAGAACACGCCGCACGGCGCGTTGCTGCCCTAACAGAACACGGCAGACAGCTGCTTCAAGGCGACGGGCTGTTTCCACGGCCTCGTCAAAGGCGGGGCGCGTCAAGGGGACAATTTGTTGCTCTTCTCCCATTCGGCGAGATCAGTCTTGCTCCGGTCAACATGTCCTTCAAACAAGGATCGCACAAGAGCGCTCTCCATTTCTTCAAGAAGCTCATCGACTCGCTTCCAAACCCGCGAGTTGAGCACTTCACGTCCCTTGTTGGTGGCAAGGCGCAATCCCACGTCTACCACAATCCGGGGACCTTCCTCCGTAGCCACGACAAGATACATGGGATAATCAGGAACAACTCCCAGGCCTGAATCGACCCTCAGGCTGACGGCCGCCCACCCTTTCCCACTCTGCACATGGAACTCGTGATCGGGGGCGCCCGCCTGTCGCGCACCCCGGTATTCGTAGCTCATCGCCTTGAGGGCCTCCCAGGCTCCTTCCTCCGCGTCCAGCAGGGCGCCACACCCGAAGGCCTCAAGAAGCTTCCCCTCTCGCAGGAGAGTACGGAACTTCTCAACCAGCTCACTCGCTTCTCTCTTTCCAACGACCTTGTCACTTTCTGGCTTGGCGGCCACGAAACGGCCCAGCAAGCCCTCCGTCGCCTTCCTCGTCAGCTCGTCTTTCTGCTCCTGGTAGCGAACATGAATCTCTTCCTGCCGGTTGCGCTTTGCCTGTTCCAGCTGGGTATAATTGCCGCTCGTGGTCACGCCAGGGGCGATCGCCCAGCCGCTTTCATCCTTCATGAGAACGAGCGGTGTAAGATTCAGGCGCTCGATCTGGGCCGTGGAGATGAGATGAAAGACAAGCATTCCTGCATCGCCATTCTCGATCACCTCGATCAATTCGCTGTCGGCTGCTGACCCGCTGTCCTCATGAACTTCATTCCAGAATTCCCCCAGGTAACGATAGGCCGTCCGACGCTCCGACTCGCTGAGATCTTCGCTCCGGTGGACACAGCGAAAGAACTCCTCCAGGGTTCCCTCCCTGAGGATTCTGCTCAATTGCTCGCCTGCCTCCCTTAACGTGGACGCCCGCATGGGCTCGTGCTGCTTCTCGAACAGCTTCTCGAATCTGGCCCGCAGATCGCTGTCCTCGTCATGATCCTGTTCCTGGAAAAGCGCTCGCTGGAAAGTAACCCGGTCCTCGTCGGCCAGCCGGAGACTGGCCGGGAGCTCGATCTTCCAGCGCTTACCTGCATAGAGCAGCACAAATCGCACAAGGCGCACCGGCTTCCCTCGACTGGGATCGAAAACCAGCAGGGACACTTCGGCATCGAGATCATCAGCTCCGTCCTCCTGTACCACGATTCGAACCACCCCGGGACTGGTCAGGAGGCGCCAGTGATCCCGCCGGTCGAGGCCCTGCAGACCACGGGAGATGACCCGTTGCAGGTCTCGGTCTTCCTGGGTGAGCTCGCCTTCAAACTGGCCCAGAAAAACCATGGCAGCAGGAAGGTTCCCCTCCTGGCAGGCACTGGCGAAGGAATGGACGAGCTGAACCGGGCTTGCCTGCTCTACCCGGGACCGGGGCACCGCATCACTCATTCGCTTTCGAAAGGCGGCCAGGACCTTCTCCTGCAGAGCCCCGAACCTTGTCAACCGTTCCAATCCCATCCAGCTTTCGAGCACCTCGGCCTGCTTCTCGAGCACCTCGTCGTAGCCTAGATCAACATTGTCGAAACTTCCCGGCACCGGTGCCACCCCCCATCCCTTATTCCTTAACTGACGCAATCCCAGGGCGAAGGCATCGATCGCAAGAGGGTCGTGCCTGCTCACCGCCGTGATCACCACGGCGGCAAAATCACCTTCACGTTTCTCACCAACGACTTCGAGTTCATACTGGTTGTCACGCAGGTAACGGCCAACCCGTCCAAGTCTCTGCGAAATAGCACTACGACGGATTGGCCCGGTATGGGGCGAGAGAACACTCGACTCCAGCATTTCGTCCAGGCCACGGGCTTCATCCCTCAGGTCGGACAGGAATGTCAGAGCCACCTCTCCGGGCTCTAGGGCACGCGCCTGCAGCCCGGTACATACCAGCACCACTGCAAACCCCCGCCTGAGCACCTCCTTCAAGATCACAGCGTCTGATCAAAGCTTTCCCGGGCCCGGAGCGAAAGCACAAAGGCCGTCATCAGGTTAATGGTCTGCCGCACATCATCAAGGTCAGCAGTTTCGACCACCGAATGCATGCAGCGCAGAGGGAGCGAGACAAGTGCGCTGGGGATGCCCTCCCGGACGGTAAAGATCCGGTCTGTGTCCGTTCCCGTCGCCCGGCTCGACGCTTCATGCTGGATTGGAATGCGCCGTGCGCGAGCCACTTTCTCCAGGCGCTCAACCACAAGGGGGTGGTTCGCTCCGCCATGCGTCAGGGTCGGCCCCCCTCCAAGCTTCACCTGCCCGTGCTGGGCCTGGCTGATCCCCGGCGTATCGGTGGCGTGGGTGACATCGAGGCAGAGACTGACATCGGGCATGAGGCGGTGGGTTGCCATGAGCGCACCATTCCCTCCGATCTCTTCCTGGACGGCATTGAGGCAGACCAGACGAAAGGCCGGAGCGCGTTTGGCCGCGGCAACCTTCTTCATGACCTGGGCAATGATGAATCCGCCAATCCGGTTATCGATGGCCCGGCTTACCAAGCGCTGCTTGTTGAGTTCCATCGGCCCATCGGCGTAGACTGCTGGGTGCCCAACGCGGATGCCGAGCGCTTTCACGTCCTCGGCTGAGGCCGCCCCCACATCCACCCAGAGCTGATAGGGTCGGGGAGATTTTTCGTTGGCCAGATCGGTCCGCAGGTGAATCGCGGTGTTTCCAATGATTCCCGGCACCTCCCCCTTGTCGCCGAAAATGCGGAGCCGCCGGCCACGCCCGGTAGCACTGTCACTGCCACCCAGCCGGTCAAGCCGGAGAAATCCCTCGGGAGTGACCTGTTTGACCATGTAACCGATCTCGTCGGCATGGGCTGCCAGCATGACACTTTTCTTCCCTTGCCCGAGGGTCGCCCAGGTCGAGCCATAGGCGTCACAATCCACCGCATCGGCAGTACGCCTCAGGTAGCCGGCCCACACCCGCTGACCGGGCATTTCAAAACCGACCGGGCTCGGTGTCTCAAGTAATTCGTATAGGAATTCTCTCTCTCGTTTAGTCACCTCACGCACTCAAGCACCGCAAGGCGGCAATTCAAGTGCCAAGCCCGGCAACTGCGGCGAAATGCGTGCTGCTTTCTCCGGGATCCCAGAAAACCCCCAAAACACTTCTTCAGACTGAGGGCCGTCTGCAGGCATCCCGTCCTCTCATCTCTAGGTCTTGAAGTCCCGCACCTGAAAGGCCATCCACCCAAGCACAAAGAGCGTCAGGTTGAGACCAAACAGGAACGTGTAACTCTCCGCCAGCTTCGCCCAGGAGACATTCTCCTCCAGCACATAAATCCAGTTGCTCATGCGAAAGGTGAGCAGGTGTTCCCGATAGGGAGCCATGAAGGGCAGCATCTGGAGAACCCAGTCAACGAACAGAACGCTCAGGGCAAGAATGGAGGCCGCGGCCGGCTTGATCTTCAGGCACGAAAAGGCGAAGCCGATCGACGACAGTGTACACATGCTCACACTCAACAGCAGGGTCGCCAGGATCAGGCGACCGATACCGGCGGAAAACCCCGGAAAGACCGAAAAGACCTTGAAGTCATAATTCCAAACAAAGAGCCCTCCGTCCCAGCCAAGCGCGAACGAGGAGACAACATAGCCGGACGCCCCCACAAACCAGACGAAGGTCAGGGTGTAGATCAGGACGGAGAGATACTTCAGAAGAAGCACCCGGAGCCGGCTGACCGGCCGGGCGAGCACCATGCGCAGGTTTCCATCCTCGCTCTCCTTGGCAACAATATCTCCCGAAACAAGAGCCAGGTAGATCCCGCCCAGCACCCCCATGCTCAGGATGATCATCCAGTATGTTACCGTGAGCGAAGAGTAGTAATGGTCAACCTCCAGTCCATTGGACTTGAGAATCCTGGCCATCTCCTCCCTCGGCTTATCCAGATGAAAGACCCAGAGCACAACCAGCTCGAGGACGATGAAGGCACCGTAGCCAATATAGGTTCGGCGCCGGGCGAAGAGCTTCTTGAGCTCGCTTCGCAGCTGGAGAAGAAAGGCCCTCACCTCTCTCCCCCCTCCTCTTCCCGGCCACATTCCGGTTCCCCGGTCACTTCGAGGTAGATATCCTCCAGCGAACGCCGGACCGGCGTCAGTTGGCGCAGTTCCACGCCGGCCTCCACCAGGGACCGCGCGACCAGGGCGGGATCGGCACTCTCCGGAAAACGCACCCGCTTTCCGTCCTCCAGCACCCGCCCTCCCAGTTTTTGGAAGCAGGCATCCGCCCGCTCCGCTGGTTCGGCATCGATTTCGAGAGTCACGCACTCCTCACCAATGCCTACCGGGTCTCCCTCGTAAACTTTGCGCCCCCGACGCACGATCACGACCCGGTCACACATCTGCTCCACTTCCGAGAGCAGGTGCGAATTGAACAGTACCGTAATCCCCCGTTCATCCCGCAGCTGCAGGATGAAATCCCGGAACCACTTGATCCCTTCCGGATCAAGCCCGTCCGTGGGCTCATCGAGAAGAAGGAGCCGGGGTTCCGGGAGTAGCGCCTGGGCCAGCGCCAATCGCTGCCTCATTCCATGGCTGTAGGTCGAGACCTTTGAATGAATCCGATCACGCAACTCCACTTCCTCGACCACCTTTTTTGCCTCCGCCGGGTCAAATCCACCCGAGTAACTCGTGAGGACCTTCAGGTTTTCCCATCCACTCAGGTAGTCATAAAAACCGGGCGACTCGAAAATCGCACCTGCCTGCCGCAGCGCACGCACCCGCCTGCGCTGCACGGACTCACCTCCGATCCGGACCTCTCCCTGGTCGGGCTCCACCATTCCGAGGATGATTCCCAGCGCGGTGCTTTTTCCCGCCCCATTGTGTCCAAGCAGACCGAAAATCTCACCGCTCCGAACAGAAAAGGACAGCCCCCGCAGGGCCGGCTTTCGACCAAAGGCCTTCGAGAGGCCAGCGGCTTCCAGAAGAAACTCCCCTTCACTCATTGCCTTGCCCTCCTTCCCACCTCGGCATACGCCTCCGCTGGTTCAGCTCGCCCGCAATTTCAATCAGCTGGAGAAGCTCCATGGCCTCGTCAGGCGACTTTTCCTCCAGGGCTGCCCGCCATCCCACCTCCCCGATCCTGTCGCGGCCTTCTGTATCCTCAAGAATACTGTACTTGCTCAACAGTTCCTCCGGAAGCTCGTCCCTCGCTTCCTTCACCGCTTTCTTGATCAGCTTCTTCCTCGCCTCCGGGGGCATCGCGTCAAAGATCACGATGTATGTTTCGAGACTCGAAACGACCAACTCCACGAAGAGGCTCCGTTCCCCCCGCGAGAGCTTGGAGTAAAACTCGTCCCTGAGCCCGCCCAGTCGACCGCGGGTCTCGGGATTGTATTCCTGCCGCGAGAGGGAGGCCGCCACTGCACGGATCCTGCGGTCCCGAGCGCTACCCTCGTCTCCTTCCGGTTCCCCATCCCGCCCTGACCAATCGGCAAACTCCTCGTCCTCCACGACCTTCCCCAGCGTTTCCGCGGTGCTGCGCAACTCTCGAAAATAGCCCTGCGCGACGACAACCAAGACCCAGATCACCATGCATATGGCCAAGCCTCTGGTGAACACACGGGTTTTCATGGGCACCGCAATCTAGGGCTCACCCCTCATCCCGCAACCGCGATTTTGGGTCCCTATTCCCCCTGGCTCTTACCGAAACTCGCCCGTAGCCCGGCCAAAGAGGTTGCCTTCAGCAAAAAGGCGAGAAGACCATATACCGTCATTCCCGTTCCTACCAGCAGAGCAAGGGCCACGATCTTCTGCCATTGAGCGCCCGCCAGCCAGGGCGCCAGGGCCCACCCGGCCACCCAGACCGCCCCTCCCATCAGGACACTGGCCACGACCATGCGGATCAGCTTACGCCACTCGGCGACCGGAATCTTCACGAAACCTCCCAATCCCCGCCAGAGAAGGATGACGTTTACCCAGGCTGAAATCGCGGTCGCAACCGCAATTCCGACGTGCCCATAGCCGGTCGGCCGCAACACGTTGAAGAGAATCACGCTGCACACGATGTTCACAGCCACCGCAACGCCCGCCATGAGCATCGGGCCCTTGGTATTCTCACGTGCGAAGTAGGCAGGCTGAAGCACCTTGATCAGGACGTAGCCAGGCAGGCCGAGTGCAAATCCCGCCAGTGCCCAGCCTGTCTTGCTCACATCATCGGCATCAAACTTCTCTCCCTCGAAAAGCCCGCCAATCAACGGCTCATGAATTGCAATCATGGCCACGGTTGCGGGCAACGTCAGTAGCATTGCAAGTTCCATTCCGCGCAGAATACTCTCCGCAGCCTCGCTCTCCCGCCCGCTCCGGAGGCGCCGCGTCACCTCTGGAAGAAGAACGACTCCCAGCGCGATCCCCACCATGCCCAGGGGGAGCTGATTCACACGGTCCGCATAATACAGCGTCGCGATCGCACCCTGCTGGAAAGAAGCGATGATTCCGCCCACGAGCAGGTTGACCTGTTGAATACCAGCCGCAATCACACCCGGCCCCATCAGAAAGAGAAGTTTCTTCAGGTCGGAATTCCATACCGGCTTGTGAATCAGCATGGCGGCTCTGGCGTGGGCACATGCTACCCAGAGCGCAAGAAACTGCAGCAGGCCCGCGATTGCCACGCCCCATGCCAAGGCCTTCCCCACCCGTAGATCACCCTCCCAGCGCATGATCCAGATGAAGCCGAGCGCACACACCAGCACGATATTAAGCAGGATGGGAGCCGCTGCCGGCATCGCAAAACGCCTGAAGGTATTCAGCACTCCGCTGAGATGCGCCACCAGCGCCATGAAAAAAAGGTAGCAGAACATGATGCGGGACAGCGCGACAGTGTGGTCGAAGCTGTCTGGATTGTTCCGGAAAAGCTTTATCGAGCCACCCTGCCCTTCCCCTTCCGAGGGACTCAGGTTCATATTGACGTGAAAGCCCTCCAACCGGTGGTCAGCGGGAAGATGCACCCAGCCTCGCCCGCCGGGGGCGAGGCCGAAAGTCACCTTCTCAATCACTACCCCTTCTTCCATGAAATAGGGCTGGCGCAGATCCACCGGGGCCCGGCGAACTCCACTGACCGGGTTGGGGCTGAACTCCGCCCGGAGCGGAACCAACCCCGATGAGGGCAGGGCCGGCCCATTCGCACCCAGAACAACGACCGGCCCTTCCTCATTCATTCGCACCAGAAGGGGAACCGGGATTCCCTCCGGCCCGGAAAGCGACATGTTCTTCAGCTCCATCCGACTGGACCAGTGGGCCACCGACTCCCGTGTCGGCCCACTTACCTGGAAGTGGATTTCCTTCGCTCCGCGGGTACTGATCTTACGCTCATAGAAGGCCTGCGCTCCTCCAATATCACTCAGGTCCTGCTCAAACTTCGGAAGGAAGCCGGGCACCACCACCATCATGATCCAGTGCATGCAGGGGATTGCCACGACCGTCAGGACCCCGAGCACCCAGACGAGAGCCGAGAACGTGTTGCGCGCGAAAATGACCGCCTCCCCCGTGCCTTCTTCCTCCACCTTGCGCCCGAAGAGCGGCACGAAAGCCGCATTGTAGGCTCCCTCCCCGAAGATCCGCCGGAACATGTTCGGGAAACGGAAGGCCGCCACAAAGGCATCCGCAACAGGACCGGTTCCCAGGAAACGGGCAATGAGGATATCCCGCAGAAACCCCAAGATCCGACTCACCAGAGTGAGCCCGGACACCGTCATCATTGCCCGCAACATCCAACCCTAGGATGCCCGACCGGGGCCCGGTTTTCAATGCCCATGCGACATTGTTCGAAATCAGGAGCGTTCCGCGGCGGCCCGCCGCAAACGGTCCATGATCGCGGATCCCAGTCCCACATCGCTGACCGGCTCGGCAACAATCGCATCAATTCCCCCGGTATCGAGTGCCCGAAGGGCGAAAAAGAAGCGTACCGCAGCCTCCGCCAGCTTGCCCTTTCCCGGACTGAGGACCTCCACCTTGCTCCATGGATACCGTTCGAGATAGCCGTCCCGCGGGTCCCCTCGGTAACTGAGAAGGGCGTAGTTCTTTCCCTCCTCGGGCGCAAAATGCCCGGGATCTTCGAAGAGATGAACCGGGACAGCCGGGGCATAGTGCGATTCCAGAGTGCCCGGCGCTTCCGGCCGCCCGGATGTCACCCGGCCGGCCTTCACCACCCGCCCGTACTTACGGAGTTCCTCCCTGGTCACCGGACCGGGGCGCAGGAGTCGCAGGGTCGGTCGCTTCTCACCCTCCTCCACAGCCACGATGGTGCTTTCCAGACCGTTCGTACAGGCCCCTCCATCGATAATGAGCGGAATACGTCCCCCGAGTTCGCTCAATACCGCGCTCGCCGAGGTCGGACTGATCCGGCCAAAGAGGTTTGCACTTGGCGCCGCGATCGGCCCCACCTCCTTCGTGAGATAACGCATGACCTCGTGACTGCTTACCCTTACCGCCACTGTGGGCAATCCGCTGGTCACGATGTCCGGCACGTCCTCATGCCTCGGCAACACCATGGTGAGCGGTCCCGGCCAGAATGCATCCGCAAGGTCCCGCACGACCTGCTTGATTCCCTCCGGCACCACCGCTACCCGGGCGAGGTCCCGCAGACCGGCCAGGTGCACGATCAGTGGATCGAATGTCGGCCTCTCCTTCGCCTCGAAGACCCTCGCCACCGCCTCGGCATTGAAGGCACAGGCCGCCAGGCCGTAGACCGTTTCGGTCGGCACGGCGACGACCGCACCGGAACTCAGCACCTCGGCAGCCTCTCCGGCAACGGCCCGCCAGTTTTCAAAGTCGGCAATCTCCACACGCGTCTGCACACCCACCGTGTAGACAAAGATGGCAACCGATGGCAGGAAGAAAGCGGGGCTCCAACCCTGCAATCTTCACTAGGCTCCGAATTAAGTTCAGAATCTCATATTCTCCCCTAGGCTTACCCCGCATGGCGCGCCCATCCAAAACGCCTAAGAATATCATCCTGATTGGCTTCATGGGCTCGGGAAAATCGTCCATCGCCCGGGAACTCTCACATACGCTCGGGTATCCCGTCGTGGACACGGACGGGCTCATCGTCGAGCGGGCAGGCAGGCCTATCCGGGAAATCTTCGAGCAGGAGGGTGAGGACACGTTTCGCGACCTTGAATCCACTACCCTCCGGGCACTCGAGGAATCACGACCCTCGCGGCACATCATCGCCACCGGGGGAGGCGTGATCGGACGGCCGGAAAACTGCTCCATCCTGCGCCGCCTCGGATTCGTGGTCTGGCTCGTTGTGTCTGCGGAGGAAATCATCAAACGGACTTCCAAGAGCCGGGAGCGCCCTCTCCTCAACAACAACGACCAACGGGGGACCATCGACCGCCTCCTCCTCGAGCGGCACGACCTCTACCGGGACACCGCTCATCAGGCCATCGAGACCGATGGGCTCACTTTTCCGGAAATCACAGCCGGCATTCTCGAATCGGCCCGCTACTTCTTCGCAGGCTGACAAGGTCCTCCTGCTTCCAGCTCCTGAATGGTCTTCCGATGCCGCAAGCCCTCGATGGATCCGCGCCACGCGAAGCAGATGCCGCAGCCCACCACCCCGAAAACAAGAATGCATCCGGCCCAGCCCACGACCGGCCAGACCCAACTCTGGCGCACAAGCCACCACACAAATCCCCAGTAGAGACCTGCCGCGATGGTCAGGAACGCAAAACGCAGAACCCGTCGGCCGGCTGAGATGGTCCCCTCCCGGGTTCCCCGGGCCGCCAGAAATTCAAGCTCCACCCGGAAGAGCAGACGGTAGAGGAATGAAATCGGCCCGAACGCCAGCGCCCAGCCGGTGCAGAAAACAAGCCCGATAACGATCGTGATAACCTGACGCTCCGCAACAAACCAGAGTCCGATGTTCCAGAGAAGGCTCAGGGCGCGGTCCACCCAGTCCCGCTTCAATCCCATCCTCCGCACCTTGCGCCACAGCCACGGCCGGCCCGGGTCGAGGGCGAGCGCTTCGCGGTAGCGTTCTTCAGCTTCCCTCATCCTTCCCGCATTCTCGAAAACCTCCCCCAGCGTCTCGTGCAGATTCGCGTTCTCGGGTTCCTGGCTGAGGGCCACCTCCAGTCGCTCCCGGAGAACCCCGGGAGGGCGCCGCCCCATTCCCTCCGCGGCTAGGTCGCTCTCGGTAAGCAGGGCGATTGCGTTGACATTACCGGGGTCCACTGCAAGTGCCTTTTCAGCGCACCACCGACTTCCCTCCCCGTCCCCCTGCATGAAGAAGACACGCCCGAGATCGATCCACCAGGAATCGTTCCCCGGACTGATCGCGAGAGCCCGACGCAGACACTCCTCTGCTTGCGGAAACTTCTTTCTCCGCGCCCAGTACCATCCCATCCAGCGATGACTCCCGGCATGATCCGGCTCGTTGCCGAGAGCGTCTTCAAAGAATCGGCGCGCCTCCTCAAAATTGTCCTGCTGGAACAGCGCCACCCCGACTCCACAGAGCAAATCCGCCTCCCGGGGAGAGGCCAGAAGGAGTTCCCGCCCGAGCCGCTCCATCCGCTCCCAGTGGCCGGAGGACCAGCACTGGCGGAACAGCTGCCACTTTGCTTGCTGGCCGGGATCCACTTTTCAGTATTCGGAATTCAGAATTGCACAGGAGGGCGATATCCTGTTGCCACCGCTACCCCGAAACTGTGGATTCATCTCTCGCCAAAAGCAACGTGCAGTTCATCGCTTCCCAGCTCGGGTTCGACGACTGCCGGGTGGCCTCCGCCGACCGTGCCCGCCACGCCGACGAGTTCCTGCAATGGGTTGCGGCGGGCAAGGCCGGTGACATGGCCTGGCTGGAACGCAATCCCCAACGCCGGACCGACCCGCGGGAAATCCTGCCCGGTGCACAGGCCGTGGTTTGCCTGGCTCTCAATTACTATCCGGGACCGGAGGAGCCCAACCCGGCCTACCGCATCGCCCGCTACTCCTGGAACGACGACTACCACGACATCATTGAGGAGAAGCTGGCTGATCTCGACCTCGCCATGCAGGAAATGGGTGGAGTGCAACGGTCCTACGTCGATACCGGGCCCGTCCTGGAACGCGACTTTGCCTCCGAGGCGGGAGTGGGCTGGAATGGCAAGTCCACGGTGCAGATTCACACCGGGCTGGGCACCTGGTTCTTTCTCGCCGAACTCATCACAACCCTGCCTCTCCCTCCCGATCCGCCTCAGAATGACCATTGCGGCAAATGCACCGCCTGCATGGAGGCCTGTCCCACCAATGCCATTCCCCGACCAAGGTTCCTGGATGCTCCCCGTTGCATCTCCTACCTGACCATCGAGCACAAGGGCCCCATTCCCCTTGAGCTGCGCCCGCAGATCGGCAACCGCCTGTACGGCTGTGATGACTGCCTCGATGCCTGTCCCTGGAATCGCTTCGCCCGCATCAGCCGCGAGCTGCGTTTTCAAGCCCGGAAAGAGGTCTTCGCCCACGAATTGCGCGACTTCCTCGGGCTCAGCGAGGAGGACTTCCGCCTTCTCTTCCGGAGATCACCGATCAAACGCCTCAAGCGTCCCCGCTTCCTGCGCAATGTCTGCGTCGTCCTTGGTAATACTGGCACCGACGAGGACCTTCCGGCCCTGCGGATCGCCGCTCAGGACCCTGACCCCCTGATCGCGGAACACGCCCTGTGGGCCATCGCCGAAATCGAAAAACGACTGTCCTGAGAAGGATTCCCCGACAATGCCGGTTCTATGCCAGGTGGGTCGCGCCTCTGCTCAGAGGCCCTGCCTTGAGTCGGAGGCGGAGAAGGTCGGACACCACATCCCCGGCGAAGACAAGAAGCGCACCCATGAGAACATAGAGAAGCATGTCGTCGTAATAGAGCCGGGTGTTCGCCTCATCGATCAGGCTTCCCAGTGAGAGCACGCCCAGCATTCCCAGCACGGTCGCTTCCCTGATGCAGGTTTCCCACCGGTAAAACAGGAGCAGGAGGAAGCGGCTGAAGGACTCGGGCAGAAGGCTTCCCAGGAAACTGCCACGCCTCGTTGCCCCCTGCGCCACCAGCACCTCACCCGCCCGTGAGAACCGGTTGTCGACCACCTCACTTCCCAACCGGAGAAGAATTCCTCCATTATGCAGAGCCAGCGCGATGACCAACGGCCAGACGGTTGGCCCCAGGACCTGCAAAAGCAGGAAGGCGAGAATATACTCCGGAATCGATCTCATCACTAGGGCACTCGTTCGAAGCACGCACCCGATACCCGCCCGCAAGCCGCTCAACCGCTCGCGGCCACCAGGCACCCCCAGGGGGTTGCGCCCCCCCAGGGAACGGGCCGCAAAGGGCACCGCCAGGAGAGCCACACAACCTGCAACCAGAATCGCAATCGTCCCAATGTGGAATGTTCGGTGCAGGGCCACGGCCCCTCGGGGCCAAACCCGCTCCTTCAGCCAAGGTCCAAATTCGCTCCAGTCGTTATCCGCTTCCCTGACCGGATGAGGAATAGCCTCGTGCATGAAGCGCTCCAGGTTCGCCTGACGCCGCTCGGCTGGAAGCGATGACTGCCACTGCTTCTCGGCCATCCAGCCCAGCACTATTGCGCCGGCTGCAATGAACAGAGAAGCACGCAGGACGGGGGAGCGCGGACGCTTTCGCCGCAGCTCGGCAACTGGGTCATCCGCCTCCCCGGCTTCGCGCGCTGGCCCCGGGCGCGAGAGGCGCCTGCGAACCAGCGCACCCCACTGGTCCACCAAGAGGACTGCAATCAGGAGGACATAGAGATAGGTCCAGATTTCTCTCAGGTGGCCATCTTCGTAAGCTGTCGCGATGTGGTAGCCGAGCGTAGGAATTCCCACGAATCCCAGAATCGCAGAGGAACGAACTGCACACTCAAGGCGGTAGAGTGCATAGGTAATCAAGTCCGGAAAGGCCCGCACTCCTATCCCGACCAGAAAGGCCGCAGAAGATCCCGCTCCACCCGCCCGCAGGACGCCAGCCGCGCTGGCCTCCTGCTCATCGAGCAACTCCGAAAACACTTTGGCCAGGGTTCCGCCATAGGGCAGCGCGATCGCCAGCACGGCCGCCAGCGGGGACGTGCCCACGGCTGTGATGAACAGAAGGGCCCAGAGCAACTCGTGCACCGAACGGGCAAGGGTCGCCAGCAGTCGAACCACTATCCGCGTCGACTTCAGGACCCGGAGCAGGATCCGGCCCGAAGACGAGCGCCGGTTGAAAACCGGCCACCACGCCCGGGACCCCAGCACCCCGAGGAGGACACCCGCGCCAAGGGCCATGCTCATCGCCACCACCGCATAGCGCAGCGTCAGCAGGAGCGAGCGTCCCACCTTTTCCCAGAAGGGCGGAGCGGTAGCGGGCAAGTCCCCGGACTCGTAGTCGAGCGCCGGCTGAAACGCGGCTTTCAGGAATTCTCCTGCCAGTCTGAGTCCGCCTTCCGAAGGCTTAAGGTCACCGGGGCGCGCTCCGAGCACCAGGAGGCCTGCTACAAGAAGAAATACCGCGGCCAGCAGGGTGAGACGCCGACTGCCCAGCCAATGACGCGATCTGGAAAACTCCGCCATGCGCACTTCCTCGTACTACTCTTCTCCCGTGGCATAAAGCGCCCGAAGCTTCTCACTGCAAACCTCCCCCGCAGGCTCGTCAAAAGCCACCCGCCCCGCCTGCAGGCCGATCAGGCGGGGAAAAAACTCTCGAGCCAGATCCACATGGTGGAGACTCATGATCAGGGTAATCCCTTCCTCCCTGGCCTCCCGGGTAAGCAATTCGAGCAGGCTGCGCGCTCGACCCGGGTCGACGGAAGCGACCGGCTCGTCCGCCAGGATGACTGCCGGCTCCTGGTAGAGCGCCCGCGCGATCGCTACCCGCTGTTGCTGGCCTCCCGAGAGGGTATCGGTCCGCTCATACAGTTTTTCAGGGATGCCCAGACGCTCCAGCAGGCCCCGTACCCGCTCCGCCTCCTGCATCCGCGTCAGAACCAGCCGTCGAAGGAGGC
>CAWWCX010000061.1:0-14267 GCA_963935445.1 uncultured Roseibacillus sp. | reverse complement strand
GATCTAGTACGGTCTCGTGGGCTCGGAGATGTGTATAAGAGACAGGACTACAAGGCCAATCGGGAGGAAATGCCGGAAGACCTTGCCGCCGCCCTCCCCAACATCAAGCGTCTCTGCAAAGCGTTTCGCATTCCCGTGCTCGAGATGAACGGCTACGAGGCCGACGACATCATCGGAACCCTCGCCCACCATGCTGATCAGTCCGGTGATATCGAGACCTTCATGGTCACCCCCGACAAGGACTTCGGACAACTGGTTTCGGAGCGCTGCGTGATGTGGAAACCCGGGCGGCGCGGCAATGAACATGAGATCGTCGATCTCTCCACCCTGTCCGAGACATGGGGTATCAGCCGGTCCGAGCAGGTGATCGATATCCTCGGACTGATGGGGGACAAGGCGGACAACATTCCGGGGATTCCCGGAGTCGGGGAGAAGACGGCCAAAAAGTTGATTGCAGAGTGGGGGTCCGTGGAAAACCTCCTCGAGAATACCGATGCCCTGAAGGGAAAGCTCAAGGAGCGCGTGGTGGAGAACGCTGCACAGGCCCGTCTTTCCAAGGAGCTCGCCACCATCATACGGGATGTTCCCGTAGAGCAGGACCTCGGGGATCTTGTTTTGCAGGACCGCGACAATGAGGAGATCAAGTCCCTCTTCACCGAATTTGAATTCAATGCCCTTGGCCGCCGCCTCTTCGGGAGTGAGTTCGTGGCCGGCCGGGGCCGGGCAGCAGCTGTCGTAGACGAGAAGGGAGAAGAGGTTCTCTCCGCTGATCTCAAATCAATCAAGGACGTAGAAACCACCTACACCCTGGCCGACACCGATACCAAGCGTCTCAAACTCGCCCGGCAACTGGAAAAGCAGGACCGCTTCTGCTTTGATATCGAAACAACCTCCCTCGATCGCTTTGGCGCACAGGTCCTCGGAATCGCCTTCAGCTGGAAACAGGGAGAGGCCTGCTACGCCACCATTCCCCACACCGAGGCGCTTGCAGTCTTCCATCCCGCCCTCACTGGTTCCGCGGAAAAGATTGGACACAACCTGAAGTACGATCTCGCCGTTCTTCTGAATCATGGGCTGAAAGTCAGCGGCCCCTTCTTCGATACGTTGCTGGCGCACACCCTGCTGGCACCAGACCAGCGCCACACCATGGACTATCTTGCGGAGTCCCTTCTGTCCTACACCCCCATCAAGCTCAGTGAGCTGACTGGTGGTGAACCTCCAGGCACCGATGACGCCCCGGCCCAGGGCGAACTCTTCCAGGACTCCGAGGGTATCGACATCGCATCAATCCCGGTCAAGAAGATGGCCCAGTATGCCGGCGAAGATGCTGACATCACCTTCCAGCTGTCCGAGAAGCTCCGCCCGCTGCTCGAGGAAAAGGAACAGCAGCAGGTCTTTTACGAGATCGAGGCCCCGGTCCTGCCCGTCCTGGTCGCGATGGAACACGAGGGAATCGCACTCGACCTCGACGTCCTTGCAACCTGTGGCGAGGAATTGCAGAAGCGTATCGACGGCCTGACGAAGTCGCTCGTTGCCCGGGCCGGGCGTGAGTTCAACCTCAATTCTCCCAAGCAGCTCGGGGAAATCCTCTTCGACGAGATGAAGCTGGTCGAAAAACCCCGCAGGACCACTACCGGCCAATACAAGACCGACGAGCAGACCCTCACCTCACTGGCCCACAAGCACTCCTTTGTCGCCGACATCCTGGCCTACCGTGAGGCCGCCAAGCTCAAGTCAACCTATATCGACCGGCTCCCCGGATGGGTCGCCGAGAAGGACTCGCGGGTGCATACCCAGTTCCACCAGCTGGTCGCCGCCACCGGCCGCCTGGCCTCCAGCGATCCCAATCTTCAGAACATCCCGGTCCGCAGCGCGCTCGGAAGGGAAATCCGGACTGCCTTCGTCCCCCGCGAGGAAGGATTCACCCTTCTCGCCGCCGACTACTCACAAATCGAATTGCGTATCATGGCAGCCATGTCCGGTGACGCAGGCATGATCGAAGCCTTCGAGAAGGACCTCGACATTCACGCAGCTACCGCCGCCCGCGTCAACGGAGTCTCTCTCGACGGGGTCGAACCCTCCATGCGTAACGCTGCCAAGATGGTTAACTTCGGGATCATTTACGGCATCTCCGCCTTCGGTCTCGGCCAACGGCTGGGGATTCCCCGCCGCGAGGCAGGTGAAATCATCGACACCTACTTTGAGCAATACCCCGGGGTGAAGGAGTTCATGGACTCCACCATGGAAGGCGCCAGGGAAAACGGCTACGTGCAGACCCTCACCGGGAGGCGCCGCTACCTGCGCGACATCAATTCCGCCAATGCCACCGTACGGGGCAACGCCCAGCGAGCGGCCATTAACACCCCCATTCAGGGCAGCGCCGCAGACATGATCAAGCTTGCCATGATTCGGGTCGACGCCCTCCTGCGGGACGGAGATTACCGGAGCCGGATGCTGCTGCAGGTCCACGACGAACTGGTCTTCGACCTGCACGTTGAGGAGGCGGATGAGCTGATCCCACGAATCGTTGAAGCGATGCAGGTCTCCCTCCCACTCCCTCATGGCGTTCCCATCAGGGTAGATACCGGAACGGGCACCAATTGGCTGGAAGCTCACTAGGCCGCTCCCGGGCAACCGCCTCCCTGCCAGGGGAGGGACACCCGAGACACACCGTTTCGCCCGGGCGGTCGTCTCACGATGACCCCACACCTCCACCCGGGAGGCGCACATGAGGTATGCACCCATTCCGGGTACACTGCCTCCGGTGGCCGACCACTGATTACTCGCCATTCCTCTCATCTGGCGTACAATGAGTTTTGTCGGCATGGCAGACGCCCCGGGAACCTCTCACACACCTCACGCAGGTTCGCCCCTTGACCGGGCGACCCCGGAGGACGCGGGGGAACGCACGCACCCTGCCAGCAAGCGCGGGAGAACCGGACGCAACCGCTTCAATCCCCGGCGCCTCTTTCTCTGGTGCGCAGGCACGCTCGTCCTTTACCTTGCCTGGCAGACCTTCTCAATCAACCGCTACGGATTCCGTGACGACGGGCAAAGCGCGGACTGCGCAATCGTGCTCGGCGGAGCGGCCTGGCACGACAAGCCCTCTCCTGTTCTGCGGGAACGGCTGAATCACGCCATCAGACTTTTTCAGGAAGGCCGCGTGAAAGCCCTGGTCCTCACCGGTGGCAAAGGCACCGGTGCCGCCTACTCGGAAGGAGAAGTCGCCCACGACTACTGCCTTGAACGCGGCATCCCGGAACAAGCCCTGTTCGTCGAGGGCCGGTCCAAGACCACCCTCGAGAACCTGCAGGAGGCGAAGAAGATCCTGCAGGCCCAGAAATTCCGTGATGCCCTCATCGTCAGCGACCCCTGGCACCTGAAGCGGGGCGTCCTCATCGCACGCCGCCACGACATCGAAGCCTCGCCCTCGGCAACCACCACCTCACGTTTCGAATCCTTCAAGTCCCGGTCGGGGTTCACCATGCGCGAACTCTATCTCTACCACCTCTACCTGTTCTTCAACCGTTAGCAGGATTACCCGGCTGCAGGCAACAAGGCGAACGAGGTTACCGGGGCCCTCTAGTTCTGCAGGAAGCTCTCACTGCCGACCACGGCTTGGATGAGATCCCGGAGACCCTTTTCAGCCCCGGCCATTTCCATGCTGATCCCATCGATGCTCGGCCGATCGCTGCCATTCAATTGGCGGCCGATGGCGTAGGTGAGCAACTTCTCGGCAAGGCAGCGGGAGAATGTCTCCTCCTTCTCGAGAATCAGGTCCCTGAATTCAGCGTTGGTTGAAAACACATTCCCGTCAGGCAGTTTGCCGGAGGGGTCCACCTTGAGCTTGTCATCGTATCGATCACGCCAACCTCCGATGGCATCAAAATTTTCCAGAGCAAAGCCAAGGGGGTCGATTTTACGATGGCACTCGGCGCAGGTGGCTATTTCCCGGTGCTTTATTAATTGCTCACGAACACTCGTGGCACCCCGAATATCAGGTTCAAGGACGGCAACATCAGGTGGTGGCGGTGGCGGCGTGTAGCCGAGTATTTTTTCAAGAACGTAAATACCACGAACCACGGGCGAGGTGTCCACTCCGTTGGCCGAGGCCGTCAAAAATGCACCTTGCCCGATCAATCCGCCACGCCTGCTGCCCTTGAGTGAAACCCGCTGCAGCTTGTTACCCTGAACACCTTCTATCCCGTAGTGCAGAGCAAGCTCCCGGTTGAGAAAGGAATAGTCAGCTGCCAGAAATTCACGGGGCGGCAGGTTTTTTTCGAGCACGTGCCGAAAGAAGGTTTCGGTCTCTCCACGCATTGCGGTTTCAAGGTCGTCTCGATAGTATTCCAGAAAACTGGCCGAGGGAGGCATGGTGCCGATATTGTCCAGATCGAGCCACTGACGCACGAAATGCCTGACGAACCGACCCGACCTGGGATCGGCAAGCATGCGTTCCACCTGCGTTGATAACCCGGATCGCAGCTTCCCCGTCCGAGCCAGTGCCAGCAGGATCTCATCGGGAGGTGATGCCCAGAGAAAATAGGACAATCTCGACGCCAATGCGAACTCGTTGAGCTCACCTTCGCCAAGATTGAGATACAGAAACCCTGGCGAACAGAGAATGGCTTGAGCACCAAGCTGGAAAACCTGCAAGGGTTCCAGGCCCTCCTTGATTTTGTCTGCCACCAGCTGCTGGATCGGATCCAGTTCCCCATCGACTGGCGGTCGACGAAAGGCTTTCCCCGCGAAGGCCTCCAACCGTTGAGCAATTGTTCCTTGGTTTAGGTTTTCCGGGGCAAGGTCCCCATACAAAGCCCGGTGTCCAACGCCTGGCCAACTCTCCACGTGAGGGCCTTCCACGTTGATCTCCCAGATTCTCAGGCGCGGCCCCTTGTAGGCCTTGAGCACGCCATGCCCCTTCTCGATGCCGGCTTTCATGCCGACGAAGGGCTTGAATTCCGGTTTATCAGCGGCCTTGGTCGTTAAAACACGAACCATTCGCTTAGCCGCCAGTGGGCCATTTCGAAAGCGGACCTCCGGCTCATAGCCGGCTTCCATATGGACGTCCCACTGAAACCACCGAGGCTCTGCGTTTGTCAGCTCGACACGCGCCAAGGAAACCATTTTTGATACGTTCCCCGTACTGGTGACGCTGCCGCGCCGGTCAACTGCCGCGATTTCCATCACCAATGGATCCCCGTTGCGAAAATCACCCAGGGCCTTTCCGTAATCATGAAAGCGCCCAACCGCCGCAGCTCGAACACGAATGGTATAGATCCCACTCTGCGAAACGCCACCCTTGCGAAAGAGCGGCAAAAATCCGATATGCCCCCCACGGTAATGGCGGCCGTACAGGTCGGTGTAGGGCGTCTCGGGAACAAACCGGAATCGACCGGTCTGAAACAGCTTGGGCAGGTCCTTTGCCTCCTTGCCATTGAAGTAGAACGGCGTTTGCTGCGCGTACTTCCTTGATGCCGGCCGGGCTCCAAACTGGGTCGCCCGCTGAATCGCTTCTTCCGCCGCTGCCAAATAGTGGTTCATCAACCGGCCGGAAGTGACCAGACCGGCTCCATTATTATCGAATCCATGGACTTTCACCTCTTCGGGAAAATCCTCGGCCGGATTCCAGACGTCGACATTGAGCCCAAGCAGATCGCCGATTGTCTGCCGGTACTCCCACGAGTTGAGCCGCCGAAGCACACTGTGCCGGCCGGAACCACTCAGCTCGTTCCTGGCTGTCCCGAGTTTCTGTGTCAGTTGAGCAATTATCCGTGCGCGCTCTTCCGCCGTGGGCTGGGGTTCGTCTTCGGGCGGCATTTCGCCGAGATTAAGGAGGTCCACAATCTCCTGATAGCGCTCGAGGTCATTGAGGCTCCTTATCTGCGACGGAAGCGTATCGAAACGCCGATCCGCTTTTTGTTCCTCGCTGCCGTGGCAGCGGATACAGTGCTGCTGGAGAAACTTTGAGGCACGTTCGTCAGCGCCGACACTCGTGCCAACCGCGATCACAAGCAAGACGGTGCCCCGGATGATCTTCTTCATGACCCTCCCTGCCCTATTTCCATCGGGGAGAACGTTCCCGTGCTCCTGCCAAATTGATCCGCCTCAGAGCCGAACCACTGCAATACGGATAGCCACAGGTTCGAAAGCGGCACTCGTTTATACTGGTCGGCTGGACACACCAGATGACCCCGGTGTTGCAAGCCGCCACCGGCCAGCAACACTGGAAGGTTTCGGTTACTGTGGCTTGAGCCGTCACTCATACCGCTACCAAAGACGACCAGGGTGTCATCGAAAACCTGTGCTTCTTTCAGTCGGCTCATGAAGTCGCCGAGCTTGGTGGTCAGGAAGGCTTCCACGACCTTGAGCTGGTCAATCCGGCCAGGCGCCTTCCCGTGATGGGAAATCCCGTGATAGCCGTCCAGGTCCAGTTCAGAGGTACGGAAACCCATGCCGGTCTCCAGGGTCGCAACCCGGGTGGAATCAGTCTGCAGTGCCAGCGCCATCAGATCATAAAACAGCGCCACCTCATCGAGATGCTGCCGTTCTTCATCCAGCACTTCGTCAATCGGCGCTTTGGGCTTGGGCTGGTCGAGCCATTCCCTGGACATCTGCAACCGCCGTTCCACATCGCGCACCGAGGTCAGATACTGGTCCAGTTTATTACGGTCGGCGACATTGAGTGTCCGGTTCAGGGCGCCAGCCGATTCCCGCAGGGCATCGAGCACGCTGCCCTGATGCTGCAGGCGCGTGCGCTCGGCACCGCGCTTCGTGGCGGGCAGATTAACGAAGAGCGCTCGGAAAAGGGCGGCGGGATTGCTGACCGGCGGCACATGCACACCGGCACGCGTCCAGCACATGTCTGTGCCTTTGTAAATGCCAGTGTTGACTGAGGGAAAGCGTGTCGCGCTGCCGACATGCTCGGCCGCAGCCTGATCGAGGGAGATGTTCTTTGCCGGAAAGCCGGCAGCCTCCTCCTTCTTGATACCCGTCAGAAACCCTTGAACCGCTCTATGCCCGCCGTTGAGCTCGTGATCCAAATGCGAAAACACTGTCAGATCATCGCGATGCATCTCAAGCGGCTTCAGTGTCGATGTCGCCACATAGCCTTTCCCGGACGCCTCCGGAAAGAAGTTGCCCGGATAGAACCCGAGGTGATTGCCCACACACACCAACCGCCTGACCCGGGGCGCATCCGCCATCGCCGCACTCTCCAGCCATGGCAACGCCAGCACTGCACCCATTCCCCGTAGAAATCTTCTACGATCAATCAAATGTGATCTCGCTGCACGCATGCTGCTTGTTATTCGCCTTGTTGGATTATGACAACACCAGCCGAGGACACCCCTGAATTCAGCAACTGGGCACCGTCCCTAACGATCGCCCTCCGGCTGGAACTGCCTGTCAAAGAAATCCATCACCTTGCTGACGACTTCATCGTTGGCTGGTGTCCTCTTGGAAAAGCCATGCTCTCCTCCCTTGACCACATGAAAAGTTGAGGGGACGCCGGCCTTCTTCAGGGCCGCATGTAACAGTTCACTCTGGTTGAGCGGCACGACAAAATCCCTGTCTCCATGGACGATGAAGCACGGAGGGTCGTCTTTGCTGACATAAGTGATCGGATTGGCCTGCCTGCACTTCTCCGGCGCCTCCCTGATGGGAGCACCGATCAGGCGCGAGGGAGCGGAGTGCCTCTTGGAATAGTCCTGGGAAGCCTTCACGTCATTGAGCTTGAGGAAATCGGTGGGCCCGCACCAGGGACTGGCCGCCTGAATTGCTGAGGAGGCCTTGCGGGTAACCGCATGTTTCTGGAATTCATTGGTGTCGCTGGTGGTCGCGAGGAGGGCCGTCAGGTGCCCCCCTGAAGATTCGCCCGCCGCTCCAAAGCGTTCCGGGTCCAGGTTGAAACGCCTGGCATTAAGGCGCAGAAAACTCACCGCTGCCCGGCAATCATTGATAACCGCGGGGAAGACTTCCTCCTTGCTCTTGGTGTGGGTTACCCCCGCGATGGCGTAGCCACGTGAGAGCATGGGAATCAACGGTTGCGAGCGATCCTTGTTACCCCAGTCCCAAGCCCCTCCATAAAACCAGATCACCAGCGGCAACGGCTTGTCGGACTCGGGACGATAGACATCCAGCAGCATCTCCCGTTCACCATTGGTCGCGTAGACGATGTCGCGTTCGATGATCGTCCCCTTGGGAAGACGCTCGAGAATCTTATCTGGATCATCCTTGGCAACCACGGTGCCCACCGCCAATGCGGAAGTCACGAAACTGGTAAATAGCTTACTCATTGCAATACAGCTCCCGGAATCAGGCGCGGTCCGCCCGTAATAGAAACTAAAAAAGCACTGAACCGGGGAGAAGGCGAACCCATGTTCGGAAATCCGCCTCTCCGCTTCGGCTTACTCCGATTTTGAGGAGGTTAGCTCCCTGACAGTGATGTCCTTGAAACGCACGGTGAGAGTTCCTCCACCATGCACCTGCAACCCGATGTATCCTTCAAGGGGAATCGTGGCATCCTTCTCGGTATAATCGGCACACGCAACATCGTTGAGCCACATTCGAATGCGCGGTCCCTCACAGAGGATACGATAGTGATTCCACCCATCGGGCTTCACAGCCTTTGCCAGGGCTCCCGGATCGAGCACCTTGGATATCACCTTCCGGCGCCGCGATTCGTCGTAGATCTTGCCCCAGTAGTTTTTTGCCGCGTCAGCCTGGTAACCGATCATCTCATGATGATTCTTGATCCGCTCACTACGGATCTGGATCCCCGAATTGATCCCTCCCTTCACGGGCGTGATCTTGAACTTCAGGTTCAATTCAAAATCACTGTAGGACTTGTCAGAGACGCAGAACGTGTTGTGGGGCACATGCTCGGTGAGGGAGCCTCCCTCAATCGCCCCCTCCGCCACCCTCCACCACTTCTCCTCGCCCTTGTTGACGTTCCAGCCCTCGAGGCTCTTCCCGTCGAAAAGAATCTCGCTCTTTTCCTGCTCGTGATGATCAGCCGAAGCGGCGGGCGTGAGAAAGACCGCCAGGGCAAAGACACTCAATTGAAGCTTCATGATGACTCCATCCTGAGCCTCTTACGCCCGGCTGTCGAGGACGCGACACCTTCCTGCTTACGAGCCCCGATCCTGTTAAATTCCCACAACACGCCACGGCAATCTGGCTCCAGGCACGCCCCCCTTTTTTCTTTCCATGAACCGGCACAATAACAAAGATCAGGGTTGAAAACCCAGTAGTCAGTGTGAAGAACACGTTTACCCGCCACCCTCTTGCCGTCGGCCTCACCCTCCTCGCCCTGAGCACCCACTGCGCTCGGCCCGACCTTATCCACCGCTGGAGCTTTTCAGAAGCCGCGGGCGCAGCTCCAGACGGAACGGTCTTTCTCGATTCTGTTGGCACCGCACATGGCTCCGTCCGCGGAGACGGAGCGCTATTCACCGGGGGTGGCCTCGACCTTCCCGGAGGCGACTCCTTCAACGGACGAGCTGCCTACGCCGATCTCCCCAATGGACTGATCTCCGGTCTCACTGATGCAACCTTCGAGGGCTGGCTCACTGTCGACTCCACCAATGGCAACTGGACTCGAATCTTTGATTTCGGCAGCACGCAGCCAGGGGGAGCGGCCGGGGAAATCACCGGCCCGGGAAACACCAATGGAGGAGGCACGCAGGGTGCCGATTACCTGCTACTCTCCGCCAGCCGGGGCACCAACTATGCCCAGCAGCGTATCGAATGGCGCGATGAAGACCCGGCCGGAGGCGGCATCAGCACCTTTGACAGCGACGCGGTGACCACCGCCGGCCAGCCGATCCACTTTGTTGTAACCGTTACTGATCTGGGCAATGGGTCCTCCGAAATCAATTACTGGCGTGACGGAGTGCAACAAACCACCGCTGGAATCGCCACCTCAAGTCTTGCGGACCTCAATGATGTAAACATGTGGCTGGGACGCTCCAACTGGATCAACGATGCTACTTTGGACGGAACCTTCGACGAATTTCGCATCTACGACAACGCGCTGACCGCACAGGAAGTAGCAGAGAACTTCACGATCGGCCCGAACTCGATCGACAATCCGGATACCGATCAGGACGGAATCCCGGACAGCTTCGAGAATCAGCGCGCCTTTCTCGACCCCGAAAACCCCGACGATGCAACCGAGGACGAGGACAACGACGGCCTCGACAATAAGTCTGAATTCGAAGCTGGCACCAACCTTGAAGAGCCAGACACCGACGGCGATGGTTCAAACGACGGCCCGGAAATCGATAATGGCACCGATCCCCGGGCCCCCGACACCGATGGCGACGGCCTTCTCGATGGTGTCGAGACCAACACCGGCTCCTTCGTTTCAGAAAGCGACACCGGAACAGACCCACTCAACCCGGACAGTGACAACGACACCTTTCGTGACGGCGCGGAGGTTCGTTCCGGTTCGGACCCGAACGACCCGGCCAGCCTCCCTGCTTCCAGAGGGCTCATTCACCGCTGGGCCTTCAGCGAAACTGCAGGCGCCGCTTCGGATGGATCCACCTTTGTTGATTCCATAGGTGGAGCGCACGGTTTCGTGAGGGGCGATGGCGCCCAGTTTACCGGAACCGGTCTCGATCTTCCCGGCGGGGACTCCCTGAACGGCAGGGCAGCCTACGGCGACCTTCCCAATGGCCTTATTTCCGTACTCACCGACGCCACATTCGAAGGCTGGGTCACCGTGGATTCTGCCAGTGGTGGCAACTGGACCCGCATTTTCGACTTCGGAAGCACCCAGGGAAATCCGGCTTCCGGGGAAGTCACGGGACCGGGAAACACCAACGGAGGCGGCACCCAGGGCCAAGATTACATCATTCTCTCGGCCTCTCGTGGAGCCAACTACGACCAGCAGCGGATCGAGATCCGCAACGAGGACCCCCCCGGCGGGG
This sequence comes from uncultured Roseibacillus sp., assembly GCA_963935445.1. Taxonomy (GTDB): domain Bacteria; phylum Verrucomicrobiota; class Verrucomicrobiia; order Verrucomicrobiales; family Akkermansiaceae; genus Roseibacillus_B. Next base: position 3,330 of record CAWWCX010000061.1, on the reverse strand, counting down.
GCTCAAACACTTTCGACAGCAACGTCCCTACCACCTTCGGCCAACAGTTTCATTTCGCGGTCACCTTCAAGGACAACGGAGACGGAACGGCTGAAATTAACTACTGGCGCGATGGAATCCAGCAGACCACGGGCGCAACCTCCAATACCACTCTCTCCGAAATCAACGACGTGAACAACTGGGTGGGACGCTCCACCTGGCTCAATGATGGCACCCTCGATGGGACCTTCGACGAATTTCGCATATACGACAAGGCTCTGAACCAGCAGGAAGTCGCTGACAGCTTCGCCTTTGGCCCCGACCTCCCAGACGAGGACATCTTACTTACCGATGTGTTCCTCGACAGGAACAACGAGACCCTCCGCATCAGCTGGCTGAGTGAGCCCGGCAAGCTCTACAACCTGAGAAGCGAGATCGAGCCGGGCACAAGCACTCCCCTTGAATGGCCCTTGTTCAGCGAGCTTCAGGATATCCCCGCAACGCCTCCGGAGAACACCCTCACAATTCCCCTTCCAGATGACCTGACCCGTTTCTTCGCCATCGAGGGCTTTGACGCTCCTCCTACCGTCTACTTTGAAGACGATCTGGAGTCGGGTGCTCCCGGATGGACCACGGTGGTCAATGACACCAATGCAAATACCCAGTGGGAGCTTGGAACACCGGGCGGAACCACGGGCCCAACCTCCGGCGCTAACAATTCCCCCAGTGCCTGGAGCACAAACCTCGGCGACTATGGCCCGGATTCCGATATCTCTCTGCAGAGCCCCCCCATTGACCTGACCGGTGCGACCAACGCGATCCTGAAGTTTCAGGTCTTCCGCGATGCCGATGGCGAGCAGGACTCCGCTACTGTGCAATTTCTGAGGGCCGATGACCTGACACCACTCGGAGAGAGCACGGACCTTGAACTCACCAACTTTGACAACGACTACACGAACTTCCAGCTGGCCGTCGTTTCCGAGGCTCTGGGCGAGGAGGTCATCATAGAATGGAACTTCAAGAGTGATGCCAGCAATGACACCTACAGCGGCGTCTCCCTCGATGACATCCTTGTGAGCGACTGAGCCAGTCTCCAGCAGGAGACCGGGGTGTTCAATCTCCCAATTCCATGGAGGAGGGACCCCTTACCCGTTCGAGTGAGCACAGGGGGGCACTACACAAAAAAAGAGAAAGTAACGTTTTTGAGGTGGGGTATTAATGCTGTTACAGTAAACTGCCATCCGGTGCGATTCCGCCTCTCCAAGTTCCTTTCCGCCTCGTTCCTTTTGTTGCTTCCTCTGGGAGGGCATGCGGCGCCTAATTTTGTCCGCGACATCCAGCCAATCCTCGAGACCAACTGCCTTCGCTGCCACAAGCAGGGCAAGGCCAAGGGCGGCCTGAGAATGGAGACCCAGGCCCTCATGATGGAAGGAGGGAACGATGCCGATGCCATTGTGCCCGGCAACCCGGCGGAGAGCGATCTCATCCGCCGCTCTCATCTCCGCCCCATCGACGAGGGGTTCATGCCGGACGAGGGCCAGGCCCTGAAAAAAAACGAACTCGATCTCCTCACCGCCTGGGTCAGGTCAGGGGCTCACTGGCCCGAGGGAGTCACCCTGACCGAGCGCAAGCCCGCTCCTGTCAAGCGGGTCGCCATGCCCAAGAAGGCACCCCGCAACCTTGTCGAGGCTGCCCGCCTTCTCGATGACATCCTTCGTCGTGAGAATCTTGCGGAGGAGGTCATCACCACGCCCGTCATCAGCGACGAGGCCTTCCTGAGACGCGCTTCGCTTGATCTCATCGGCCGGATTCCCACCATGAAGGAAGTGGCTCTCTACGAGGGCTGGGGGAGCACCCGGCGACAGAAACTGATCGAAAGACTGGTTGAGCACCCACGTTTTGCCGATCGCTGGACCATCTTCTTCGCGGACATGCTCCGCATCCGCTCCAACGTCACCGGCGGAAACCAGCTGCTCGCCTACGTGAACAAGTCAATCGAGCTGGACAAGCCCTACGACATCATGGTCCGGGAGCTCATCGGCTCCTCCGGCAGGCCCAATTCCAACCCTGCGGTGGGTTACATCCTGGGAGACAACACCGACCCCATGGAACTCGCGGCCACCACTTCGCAGGTCTTCCTCGGAGTGCGCATCGGTTGCGCACAGTGCCATGACCACCCCTTTGACGACTGGGAGCAGAAGGACTTCTACGAACTGGCCGCCTTCTTCGGCAAGACCAGGCAGGTTCGCAGCAGGCAGCGCAACGATGTCTACACTACCGAGGGGCACGAGATGATGGTACTCTGGCCACCCGAGGATCAGGCTGAAAGTGGGCAACGCAAACCGGTCCGCCCCAGGTTTCCCTTTGCTCTCGTCGACTATCAGGAGCCCCAGTCCTTCCTCACCCGCTTCGAGAAACGGCGAGCCTCCCAGAACGCAGCTGCTGACGCCGGAGCCCGGGACGCCTCCCTCGACGCACTCCTCGACTCGGTCAGCCCCTCGGTGGGAAAAAAGAAAAACGCTGTCCTTGAGGAAGCCCGGGCCGAGAGCCGGGAACTGGATGTTCTCGGCGACATTTACCGCGCCAGCGTCCTGCGCAATCAACTCGCCGACCTCATCACCAGCCCGCGCAACGGCTACTTCGCCCGCGCCTTCGTGAACCGCATGTGGGCCGAACTGATCGGTCATGGCTTTGTTGAGCCCCTCGACAACTTCTCCGACTACAACGAGCTGCGGCACGCCTCCACCCTGGACTTCCTCTCCCAGGAGTTCATCGCCAGTGGCTTCAGCCTGAAGCACCTCATCAAGCTCATCATGCTGAGCGATGCCTACCAGCGCTCGCATCTCTCCGGCGCCGTGCCCATCACCCGGCGGGAAAATTCAGAAAAGCATTTCGCCTCTGCCCCCGTCCGTCGAATGCTGAGCGAGGTCCTCTACGACAGCGTCGTGGTGGCTGGTCACATCGGGGAACACAAGTGGCCTGCCGGCGCCAACCTCAAGAAAGTCATCCGTGAAATCCGCGTCCCCACCGGCGAAATGGTGGCCGCCAATCCGGGCACTCCCGCTCCCGGGATGTCCATGTCCGCCAACCCCCCGATGCGAGCGGACGGCTACGACCTCGAGTCAACGCTCTCTCTCAACTTCGACGCTCTCCTGAAAAAAGAAGGGCTGAGCGAGCTGGAGCAAATGAGACAGAAGTCCAACGAGCAGATCGAGGCCGAGAGGATGGCCGCCGCCGCTGCCGAGCAGCGCCGCATGGTGATGAAATACAAGACCGAAACAGTCGAGGAGATGGTCGACGACAATCCCCGCTTCGGCAGTGCCATGAGAATGGCGACTCCCGCCCCCCCGG
>CAWWCX010000060.1:0-14325 GCA_963935445.1 uncultured Roseibacillus sp. | reverse complement strand
GATCTAGTACGGTCTCGTGGGCTCGGAGATGTGTATAAGAGACAGAGCCGAACCTCGGGCCCAACGAATACGTCATCGACTTGCGTTTCGCTCCTGAGATCGTCGAGTTTGAGGGCTTCATCAACTACGGAAGCCCGATCACCTCGCCGGCCTCTGATGCCTTCGGTAACCCGGTTACCGTGACGATCACTGAGAACCGCATCGAGATGCCGGTCTTCTCCAGTCGCCGGGTCAGCACGGGCATTACGATTTACGATGGCCACACCGTGGCGGTCGGAGGCCTGATGCGTGAGGATGTGCAGGACGTTGAGGACAGTGTCCCCGTGCTTGGGGACATCCCGCTTCTTGGCCAGCTGTTCCAGAGCAGTGCCCAGAACCACATCAAGAGTAACCTCATCATCTTCGTTACGGCCCGCATCATCGATGCTTCCGGTGAAAACTACCGGAAGGATGACGAGGTCGATCCCAGCGGCGGCCCGACGGTTGACCCCGTGGGCACGGACCTGGGTGGTGGAGGCCCCGGCGTGCTTCCGGGAGCCGGCAACCCGCTCTAGTCAGGAAGGCGAATTACTTTTTCCACACAAGCCCGGCAGAAGCATCTGCCGGGCTTTTTCGTTGCCTGAAAAGGCGGATGGATTTCTGATCCAGAGTCTCTCGCTCCATCCTAGGATTTTCTCTGATGTATTGCTTTGCGCTCACAGGTGGCGTGGCCACCGGTAAGACTACCTTTGGCCGCATTCTGGCTGAACTGGCCCCGTCTCTGGTTCTTTTCGATTGTGATGCTGCGGTAGGCCGACTCCTGTCGGAGCCTGAAGTAGGGGATGAAATCGTCTCCTCTTTAGGAGAGGAATTTTCCGGGAATGGCACGGGGGGGGTGGACCGCGTCCGCCTGCGTGAACGGGTGTTTCGTGATGAGGCAGGGCGCAAGATCCTGGAGGGTATTCTGCATCCCCGGGTGCGTCAGGAATGTCTTGAGTTACAGAGGGAAACTGCTAACAAAAACCCGTCGTCCTTGTTCGTCGCGGACGTTCCGCTCCTCTTCGAAAGCGGATTCGACTTCGGATACGAGCGATCCCTTCTGGTTGCCACCACGCGTGAGACCCAGATGAGCCGCCTCAAATCCCGCAACGGATACGACGACGCCCTGGCGGAGGCCATCCTCGCCGCGCAACTGCCTATCATGGACAAGGTTCGGCGCGCCGATGTGGTCTTCTGGAACGAAGGACCCCAGGAGGTTTTGCGCCGCCAGATTTCTCACTTCCTTCTGACCCTCGAGCTCTAGAACGACGCGATGGCAGCTAAGAAGAAAACAACCAAGAAAAAGGCCGCGGGCAAGAAGGCTGTCAGCAAGAAGGCTGCGAGCAAGAAGGCTGCCAGCAAGAAGGCTGCGAGCAAGAAGGCTGCGAGCAAGAAGGCTGCGAGCAAGAAGGCTGCGAGCAAGAAGACCGCCAGCAAGAAGACTGCCAGCAAGAAGACCGCCAGCAAGAAGACTGCCAGCAAGAGGGTCGATGCTGAAAACCTGTCTGAGGATGCAGGAACAGGCAAAGAGCCCTCAACGCCGGAACTGGAATTCGTCTTGGAGAGTGCGGAGGAAGCGGTAGCCGGCAGCGAGGACCAGATGGCGGCGCGGCGAGGGAATGCCTCCAGCGAACGGGGTGGAGAAGAGGAGGCCTCTACCCCGGAAGTCGCTGCCGAGCCTGAACCCAGCTATGACGTTCCTGAACGAATTGACGTCAATGAGTTCCGCCAACGTTCCCTGGCAGCTCTCCTTGAGACGGCTTCTGCGTATCCGATCAAGGTCAACAGTGCTGCGGGAAAAAGTCCGCTGATCTTCGGGTTGCTCTCCTTCTACTCCAAGCATGGGACGGTGCTGGAGGCGGAGGGTGTACTCGAACAGGCCAAGGAGAATTACGCAATGCTTCGGGATCCGAGTCGAAGTTTCCGCACCTCGCCCGATGACTTTTACGTGGCCGGTAATCTTCTCAAGCAGTTTGGGTTGCGGGCCGGCCAGCGCATCCGGGTCAAACTGCGGGCCCCACGTGACCGCGACAAGTATCTGTCGGCGCTGGAGGTTCTCACGGTGGAGGGAATTCCCGCCGCGGATTTTGAGGCGGCCAAGCCCTTTGACCAGTTGACCTCGCTTTTTCCTGAAGATCGATTCGTACTGGAGCGATCTGGAGCGATGGCCGTGCGCCTGATCGATATCGTCGCTCCCCTCGGGAGGGGGCAACGCGGCTTGATCGTGGCTCCCCCCAGGGGGGGGAAGACGATTCTTCTCAAGGAGATCGCTAAGTCGATTGCGGCCAACCACCCCGCCACGAAGCTCATTGTCCTGTTGCTCGACGAACGCCCGGAGGAGGTTACGGATTTCGAGGAAACGGTTGATGCCGAGGTATTCAGTTCCACCTTTGACGAACCGTCAAAGAGGCATGCCCAGGTTTCCGACCTCGTGCTGGAACGAGCCCGGCGTCTGGTTGAGCTTGGGCAGGACGTGGTGATCCTGCTCGACAGTCTCACTCGCCTGGCCCGTGGCTATAACAATTCCCAGCGCAGCGGAGGACCGATTGGGAGTGGAGGCCTGAGCCCACATGCCCTGCAAAAGTCCCGGAAGTTCTTTGGAGCCGCACGGAACGTGGAGGAAGGTGGCAGCCTCACCATTGTGGCCACGTGTCTGGTAGAGACCGAGAGCCGCATGGACGACATTATTTTCGAGGAGCTCAAGGGAACGGGCAACATGGAGATCCGCCTGGACCGGGAGCTCGCGGAGAGCCGGATTTACCCCGCCATCCACATTCCGCAGAGCGGAACCCGTAACGATGACCGTCTGTATCATCCGGATGAGATGGAAAAGGTTATCGAGATCCGTCGAGCTCTGACGACCCTTCCGATTGGGGAAGCCCTCGAGACGCTTCTCAGGCAGTTGGGGAAGAATTCCAGCAACGCGGAACTCCTCATGCGGGGTATGATCTGAGCAGCGAGTCGGCGGTCCGACTTGCCTGTTTCGTAGGAGGTTTGCGCGACGCTACGCCCATGTCATCACATTGCATACACAGTCTATGTGAAAATCTGCTTGCAGAGGTGACATTCTAAGTCGAAAAACAAAGAGTCCCGATGCCTACGAATACACCTAAGTCTCTAATCGCAGCAGCGTTCCTGCTTGCCCCGGTAGCTTCGAGTAATCCTACGGAGCTCATCTTCTGGAACGTGAAGGAATGGCGGCAGGTTGGTCCCGATAAAAACCTGTATCTGGGTGGATTCACCAATGTCGTGTTCTATGACGGGAGCTGGACGCTCTCGGGCTGTTTTCATCCGTCACCGGCCATCATTCCGCCGAACATTTTTTGCCCTCTTGGCACGACCGCCTTTATCGCGCAAGGCGATATCGATGGGGACGGCACTAATGACCAGGGATCGTTCTGGTCGGTTTCCGAAGTAAATCCAGCCACCGTGGTGGAGCCGTTCCGAACGGACCTTTTCAAGATCTACTCCGCACCCCCTTCAGGAATCGCCGACCTGCTGCGTGCCTCTGAGGGGGATGCAGACGCCATCTTTGATGTCCAGGACACGAGCGTGGTGATCTGGTACAATGTGCTGGCAGGAGCAATCGACGATTACGAAGTCACGCAGTTCGAAGCGCTGCGCCCGTATGACGCTGGAAAGAGCGAGTTGGAGCGACACTACAACGATGTTCCTTGGGGACCCTACAAGTTCCTCCTTCCCGGACTGCTGCCTAGCAACGTGCAGGGAACTCCGTCGGACATCGTCTTCGCTGTCGATCACCTTGTCACCCCGGATGCCTATCCGGGCCGGGGGCGGATTGACCAGGGCTGGACGATGACCAATACAGACTGGGCTCCAGATGGAGATCTCGAGTTTGACCCACGACAGTTCTATGACTTTCAGTGGTTCGGTCTGAATGCGCAGAATGCGCTGCAGACCGATACGCTCTTCTTCTCGATGCGGAGCAACCAGTATCAGAATGGCGAGGGGATCACCCGCACCGAGAACCAGCCAAACAACTTTGTCTCGGGAACGGTGACAGGCGTGGCCTGCAACACGCTCACCACTGACATAGATATCGATGGTGTGCTCGAACAGGGAAAGATCTACCAGCTCAACATCACGTCTGGGCGAATGGATAATGAAATCGAGTATCCTATCACGGTGTTCGGAACCGGCGGGGGCCTCGCCTCCAATGAGATTCTGACCGTGAACGACATCTCAGGCGGGATCGTCAACGGAACGGTCGATGCGGTTGTCGGCAATCAGGTTACGACCAACCGCGACCTGCTTGCCTGCCTTGCGCCAAATCAAACCTACCGACTCCGGATTACCAGCGGTGCGCTCGCGGGCACGGAACAGTTTCCCATCTCATCCTGGGGAGTTCCGGCATCCACCGACCTTGACAGTGTAGACCCACTTGCGTTGAGCCCTGGTGATGGATTTACCCTTACCCCGGAGGCCGTGCCCGCCGTCTACGCGGTGCAATACGTCGGCAGGCACTTCCTCGAGGGGGATATCGACCTTTCGAACCTGGTGCCGGGAGGAGACTACCGCATTGAGTTTTTGACAGGAGAGCTCGCCGGAACGACCGATCGCATCCGCAACTGGGGATTCCCAACTCCATTCTTTCTGGAGACTGAGCGGGACTTCTTTGGAGAACTGCAGGAGGGTGATACCTTCACGATCAACCTCCTCGAGCTCCCGGCCAACTTCATCTCGGTTGGCGACACGATCTCCTTCAGCCAGACCTTCGAAGACTGGGTTCAGGACAAGTATGATGCGGGCGAGGTGAACGCAGTCCCTGGCCTGATCCTGGAGGAAGAGTATTTTATCACGCCCACGCCGGAACTGGAAGTGGACAGTTTTCTCGACGATCTGCTTGGAGATACGGTTCCTCTCTACGCCGTTGCTCGAGAGGACAATATTGTGTTCCCGCCCTATCCCGTTCAGACCCCGACAGGCGACCGGGATGAGTTTATCGTGGGAACCTTTGACAATCATTATGAACTGGGCCCCTTCTTCTTCCGTCCAGGAGATTCTTTGGCAGGTCGCCTCAATCTCTTCCGCAATATCCCAGCGGGACAGCTGACCACGGACCGGCTGAACTATGTCATGAACTTCCGGGTGGATTTTACAGACACCTACGAAGGGTTTGCTCTTCTCGGAGGACTGGCCGCGGAAGCTGGATTCCCGTTTGGAACACCGAGTTCAGAGCGTGCTCCCGATTTTGACTTGGACCGGGATGGAGCCTCCAATCTCCTGGAGTATGCACTCGGGAGTGATGTGGCGGATCCGCTGAGCAAGCCGACTTTCCAGTATGCCTTGGACGAGGTCCTGGGAAGCTGCACGGCAACCTTGGAGAAGCGACCACATACCGGCTCCACGCTGCTCTACCAGTTCGAATACAGCACGGACCTGCGCGCATGGACCACCATTGAAGAGGGAGATCCGATCTTCGAAATCGTGGAGGATGACGAGGACGAGTTGACAGTTGCCAATAGCTTGGCCGATTTCCCCGGCCAATTGCCGGCGCCGGCCTGTTTTCTCCGGGTGCGGGTCTCGATCGTCGATTAAGGTGCTGAGGCCATCTACAGCACGAAAATTCCCGAAGGGCACGGCTTGCGAGTCGTGCCCGGCTTTTTTGGAAAGGGGACTATGAGGCCTGTGCTCTGCGTGTTGAAATACAACCGGTCCGGGCGGTTCCCGATACTCTCCTGCGGATGATCACCACCAGCGCCGAACTTTCCGCACTCGTGGACGGCCTGCCGTCCGGCGGGCCTTCACTCGCGGGATTCGACCTCGAGGCGGATAACTTGCACCGCTACGCGGAACAGTTGTGCCTGATCCAGATTTCCACTGGAAACGAGGTTGTCCTGATTGATCCTCTTGAGGTGGATGATCTCACTCCGTTGAAGGACTACCTTTCCGGGAATGCCATCTGGATGCATGGGGCGGACTTTGACATGACGCTGTTAAGGCGGGAATTCGGGACGCTGCCCAGAATGATCTATGACACCCAGATCGCTGCTCGTCTCCTGGGAATCCCTCGCTTCAGCTACGCCAACCTGGTCGACCAGTTTTTCGAGGTGAAGCTCTGCAAGGCATCGCAGAAGGAGAACTGGGGACAGCGACCGCTTCCAGCCAAGATGTGCGAGTATGCCAGTAACGATGTCCGTTACCTCCTTCCGCTGGCCGCGAAGCTTGAGGAGGGCCTGAGGTCCCGGGGTCGTTATGACTGGTTCCTCGAAAGTTGTCAGGCAGCCATGGACCGGGTTCTGGAGAGGGACCAGGAACGTGAGGACCCCTGGAGGATTCGTGGAGCGGGGAAGTTGGACCGGCAGGCCCTGTGCCTGCTTCGTGCGCTCTGGGAGTGGCGTGATGCGGAGGCCAGGGAGTGGGACCGACCTCCATTCATGGTTGCGCGTAACCAGCAGCTGATTGCCTGGGCTGAGCAGCTCCTGCAGGGTGACCGGCTTGACTTGCCAAGGAATGTCAAAGGAGGCAGGGCCCGGCGTTTATGGGACTTCATTGGAAAAGCCCGCCAGATTCCATCCTCCGAATGGCCGCAGCGTCGTAAAGGTTCTGGTCGGCGGTGGAATCACCAACAGGAAAAACGTTTTGAAGCCCTCGCCGGTAAACGTGATGAAGCCGCTCGAAAACTCGAGATTGAGGCCTCTGTGATCGCTCCCCGGGCGGCGCTGGAGCAGATTGCCTGGGAAGAGGACGCCAGTGCGCATCTTCTGGGCTGGCAAAGGACGGTCCTGGAGTTATAGGCTTGAACCCAGTGGCGGTTTCGGCAGGTCAGCAGGAAGCGGGAGGCGGGAGGCCTCTCCAAAGTGATGTCCGCGCACCCCGGATCCGCTTCCATTGCCCCTCCTGTCACATATTGCTGGAGGTCTCAGCAGACCTGACCGGGGTGAGTGGGACCTGCCCCGGCTGTGGGCAGGTGATAAATGCGCCGGAAGGGTTGGCTTCCTCCGCCCCCGAGAGTGAGCTGATTCAGCAGTCGGGAGAGAGCCTCGACTCTCCCCGGGAGGTCCAGCCCGGGGTGCCCCCCGAGGCCTTCTCGCCGCCCTCCAGCCGGGGCGGTGGAAAACGCCCTGGACCCGAGAGCTTGGCCCCGGTCGCTTCCAGCAAGGAGGAGGTGTGCCCCCCCCGGCGCCGGCGCCGAAAACGGGAGGAGCCGAAGCGGGTCAGGGAGGAAGGCCGAAGCCGTCCCGGGCATGTGATCAGTCCTGGTCCGCTACTCTCGGACCGGGCTCAGGAAAGGGAAGAAACGGTGGCTGTCATCAAGTTTGTGCTGGCTCTTGTCCTGACCCTCGCGACCGTCATTGTCGTCGTTAAGGTGACCCAAAAGGGATTTGCCACTCCCCCTCCTGCGACGCCCGCGGAGATGCGCCATAGCCGGTAATACTGAACCTCTTGAAGGCCGGAATTTTGACGGTCTGAGCGGAGCAAAAAAGTTGCTGCCTAGGGCGTTTCAGGGGCGAAAGAACCTTGTTTCAAACCCGGTTCTGGATCACCTTTGGCGCACCTATGCCGAACGCAGAATCGGAGCCTGAAATGCCCGAAATCACGGTCTCGAAAGAGGAGGAGTACGACGCTTCCAAGATCGACAAACTTGAAGGGCTCGACGCCGTCCGGAAGCGCCCGGGAATGTATATCGGAGACCCGGATGAGCGTGGTTTGCACCATCTGGTCTTCGAGGTTCTTGACAACTCGATCGACGAGCACCTGGCAGGATACTGCAGTCGGATCAAGGTGATCATCCATGTTGATGGTTCGGTTTCCATCTCTGACGACGGCCGGGGAATTCCGGTCGACATTCACCCCAAGTTCAAGATTCCGGCCGTGGAGCTGGTTCTCACCGATTTACATGCTGGCGGAAAATTCGGACAGGGAGCCTACAAGTATTCCGGCGGATTGCACGGGGTGGGTGCCAAGTGTGTCAATGCCCTCTCGGACTGGTTCAGGGCCGAGGTCAAAAGGGACGGCAAGGTGCATTCCATCACCTTCGAGCGGGGTAAGACCACCGAGCCTCTCCAGGTCACCGGTGAGGTTGACCCCGCGCAAACCGGGACCACGGTCACGTTCTTTCCGGATGCCACTATTTTTGTCGACACCATCGAGTTCAAATTCAACCGCCTCGGCAATCGGTTGCGGGAACTGGCCTTCCTGAACCCGGGACTGACAATCGATCTTGTGGATGAGCGTCCCGAGAGCGCTGATTCGACAACCTATTTCTACGCCCGGGGCATCGAGGAATTCGTCACCCAGCTTGGCGAAAACAAGACGCTCGTGCACCCTGATCCGGTTGTTCTGCGCGGTAAGCGCCAGATCGAAGTCGATTACGATGGCAAGGTGACCAAGGATGACGTCTTTGCGGATGTAGTTCTTCAATACAACGACAGCTATAATGACCAGATTCTCTGCTTCGCCAATTCCATCCCCAATGCGGATGGCGGCACGCACCTGACAGGATTCCGAACGGCACTCACCCGGGCCATCAACCAGTATGCGAAGGGGAACAAGCTGCTGAAGGAGAAGGACCCCTCGCTCAGTGGAGACGATGTCCGGGAGGGACTGGTGGCGGTGATTTCGGTGAAGCTGCCGGAACCGCGTTTCAGCTCCCAGACGAAAGACAAGCTGGTCAACACCGAGATTGAAGGTGTCGTGAGTTCGATTGTTTACGAAGGCCTGCAGTCCTATTTCGAGGAGAACCCTGGGCTCGCCAAGACGGTTATCGAGAAGGCGGTCAATGCTGCCCGGGCCCGGGAGGCCGCCCGGAAGGCGCGTGAGACGGTTCGCAAGTCCGCGCTCTCAGGGGGTGGGCTGCCCGGTAAGCTGGCCGATTGCTCCGAGCGCGACCCGGCAAGGAGTGAGCTTTACATCGTGGAGGGTGATTCCGCTGGAGGTTCTGCCAAGCAGGGGCGGGACCGCCGCACACAGGCCATCCTGCCCTTGCGGGGCAAGCTCATCAATGTGGAGAAGGCCCGGCTGCACAAGGCGCTTCAGAACAAGGAGATTCAGAGCATGATCACGGCGATTGGAGCGGGGATCGGCGATGGAGAACAGGAGGGGGCCTTCAATATCGAGAAGGTCCGCTACCACAAGGTCATCATCATGACGGATGCCGACGTTGATGGGTCCCACATCCGCACCCTGCTCCTGACCTTCTTCTGCCGCCAGATGCCGGAACTTGTCAGGCAGGGCTACCTCTATATCGCCCAGCCTCCGCTGTATCTTGTCACTCGCAAGAAGCGTCAGGAATATGTGCAGGATGATTCGGAATTAAACAGGATTCTCATCGATCTCGGGGCTGACGATGTCCAGTTGCGCTCAGCCGGCGGGGATAAGGTCATTGATTCTGATGCGCTCAGGGGGATCCTCGACACTCTTTCAGTTCTCTCTCGTTACGCGGACAGCATCGAGGGGAACGGTGGCAGCTTTTCCGACTATCTTGCCTCCAGGGAAGGGGAACACCTCCCGGAATACATGGTGCGCGTCAGGGAAGGAAACGAGGAGTCGATCCACTACTTTGTCAACGAGGCAGGGTTGCGGGAGTTTTCTGATGCGAATCGGGACCTGCGCCTCTATGGGGACCTGTCCGAGGAGGAGGAAGAGAAGTTGGCAGCCGCCAATGGGACTGCGACCTCGCGGAGGGCGGTGCGCCATGAATTGCACGAGAGTCATGCAGTGGCGAAGCTGCTCGAACGGCTCCGATCCGCGGGTATCGATACCGGCAAGTTTTTCTCGATGGACCAGCCCCTCTACGAAATCCTGGAAGGAGAGGGGGAGAAGGAAAGAGTGGAGCCTCTGTTCTCGGTGCCTGAGATTCTCGACAAGGTGCTGGAAATCGGGCGGCGTGGCGTGACGATCAAGCGTTTCAAGGGCCTTGGAGAGATGAATGCCAAGGAACTCTTTGGGACGACGATGGATCCCGATACACGCCAGCTGCTCCGTGTTCGGCTCGACGAAGACAATCATCTCGAAGCCGATCGAATGCTCGACACGCTGATGGGCGACGTCGTCGAACCTCGAAAACGCTTTATTGAAGACAACGCCCTCAACGTGCGGAACCTCGATGTCTGACCGTGCTCGGCGCTGACCTCGCGACCTGCGAACTTTTCAATCATCACTCATGTCCTCAGAAGACGACATCAAGCCCATCAACGTCGCCGACGAACTCTCGAAGTCCTTTCTGGACTATTCGATGTCGGTCATTGTCTCGCGCGCCCTGCCTGATGCACGCGACGGTCTCAAGCCCTCCCAGCGGCGTATCCTCTACGCGATGAACGATCTGGGCCTGGCTCCGAACAAGGCCCACAGGAAATGCGCCAAGATCTGCGGTGATACCTCGGGTAACTACCATCCGCACGGGGAAGCGGTAATTTATCCTACGCTGGTCAACATGGCCCAGGACTGGTCCATGCGTGAAATCCTCGTGGACGGGCAGGGGAACTTCGGTTCTCCGGAGGCCGATCCTCCCGCTGCGATGCGATACACGGAGGCGAAGCTCACCCATCTCGGCATGGCCATGATGGCCGACCTGGAAAAAAGCACGGTCGACTTTGTCCCGAACTATGACGAGACGCGGACCGAACCGACCGTGTTCCCGGCGGCTTTTCCCAACCTCCTTGTCAACGGAGGCACCGGAATTGCGGTGGGAATGGCGACAAACATCCCCCCCCACAACCTGGGAGAGATCGTCGATGCCCTCTGTGCCCAGATTGATAATCCCGAGATCACTCTGCCCGAGTTGATGCAGCACGTGAAGGGTCCCGACTTTCCGGTCGCCTGCGAAATCCGGGGCGTAAAGGGAATCGAGAGTTACTTCGCGACTGGGCGCGGCTCGGTCAAGATGCGGGGTAAAATGGAGGTGGATGAGAAAGACGGTGGAGCGTCCACCATAACAATTACTGAGGTTCCCTATGGCGTCAACCGGGCCACTCTCCAACAGAGGATTGCTGAGTTACACCGGGAAAAGACCCTCATCGGTATTTCCGGGATGAGGGATCTCACCGACGAGAATACACGCATTGAGATCACTCTCAAACGGGATGCCCGGCCGCAGGTCCTGGTGAACCAGATTTACAAGCTCACCTCGATGGAGACCTCGTTCAGCGTGAACATGCTGGCAATTCACGAGCGTCGCCCCAAGCTGCTCTCACTCAAGGAGGCTCTTGACTGCTACATCGAGCACCGGCGTGAGGTGGTTGTCCGGCGCACACGGTTCCTGCTGGAAAAGGCCGAGGACCGGGCTGAAAACCTCGAAGCTCTGCTTCTGGCGCTGGGACGTCTCGATGACTTCATCGAGATGATCCGCGGATCCAAGAGTCGCGACGAGGCCCGCGCGAAGGTCAAGGCCTACACGTTCAGTGCAGAAGCTGCCGAGAGCCTGGGTGTGCTTATCCGGGATCAGCCGAGCCTGCAGGATGGTACCTACACCTTCACTGACCGGCAGGTGAACGCCATCCTTGAGTTGCGTCTTTATCAGCTGGTGGCGCTGGAGCGGGAGAAGATCAAGGCGGATTACGACGAGATTATCGAAGAGATCAAGGATCTCCTCGATATCCTGGCGAAGGAGAGCCGTGTGCTGGGCATCATCAAGGAGGAGCTCCAGCTGGTGAAGGAGAAGTACGGGACTCCTCGCAAGTGTGAGATTCTTCCTGATGAGGGTGAGATCGCGATGGAGGACCTGATCGCGAACGAGAGTGTCATCTGCACCCTGAGCCACCGTGGCTATGTCAAGCGAACGTCCGCATCGGAATATCGCGTGCAGGGGCGGGGAGGCAAGGGCGTTCGGGGAATGGAGACCCGGAGTGCGAACGAGGAGAATGACGACTTCGTCGAGCATCTGTTCAGCGCACAGGCGCACGACTATCTCATGTTCTTCACGAATACGGGACGAGTCTACATTGAGAGGGTGTATGAGTTGCCCGAAGGATCACGCGCTTCCAAGGGGCGGAGCATCAAGAATGTCCTGAACCTGCAGCCGGATGAAACCATCGCGGCCATGTTGCGGCTCGAGCGTCGTCTCGATGAGGAGAGTAACGACATTACCTTTGGAGAAGACGCAGGATTCGTCCTTTTCGCCACTCGCAATGGCAAGGTCAAGAAGACCGGTCTTTACGATTTTCGTAATTTCCGCAAGGACGGAATCATCGCCATCAAGCTGGATGAAGGCAACGAATTGATCGACGTTCGCCTGACCAACGGGAGCAATGAAATCGTGCTCGTGACCCGTAACGGCCTCAGTCTGCGCTTTCAGGAAGAACAGGCCCGTCCGATGGGGCGCACGGCCGCTGGTGTCGCCGGAATCAAGCCCGTCGGAGATGACGTGGTGGTGGGACTGGCGCTGGTGAGTGACGACAGCACGTTGCTGGTCGCCTCCGAGAACGGAATTGGGAAGCGCACGTCCTTTGGTGATTACCGGGCGCAGACCCGGGGAGGAAAAGGGATCATCACGATGAAGGTAACGGGCAAGACAGGCCCGGTAGTGGGCGCGCTCTCCGTGGAGGAGGGAGACGAATTGATGTTGATGACCACCGGAGGCCTGAGCATCCGGATACGATGCGCCGAGGTTCGGGAGACCGGGCGTAATGCTCAGGGGGTCAAGCTCGTCACGCTCCGGGGTGATGAGAAATTGCAGGATATTGCAAAGGTGGTCGCGGGAGAAGAAGACGACCTTGAGGAGGGAGAAGAAGGTACTGCTGCCGGGTCGGACACGGAAGAAGACGCAAGCGCGTAGACCGATAGCGCAAGGCCTGAAACGCGATCAGGAAGCACGCCGTTTGCGGGTCACGGTGGGACGAGGGGATCGAGACCAGGTTCATCGGGCCGAAGTGGGTGCATGCTTCTGAAGTTCCACCTGCATCTGGCGGGGGCATCCGGGTGTGCATGGAAACTTTGGAATGCTCAGCTCCCCCTCGGGGCACAGGCCCCCGATGAGAGGGGCTGGAGGGTTGCTTGCCGGGCTCTTCCCAGACCCAAGGGGGTTAGGAAAACAGGAAGATTTTCGGAAGAATCTCTGTAAATTGGGTGTTATCTTCAAATTCTGGCCGGGGTAAGCTCCGAGATGACAGGTTGCCATGATGCCCGCTCAATGATTCAATCCCGCGCCAGACAATCATGATGTGCCATCGATTTGTTCCCGGATTTGCCGCAGCTGCCATGGCAGCATGCCTGATTGCCAGTCCCGCCCTGCTGGCTCAAGATGACGATGAGAAGCGCAATCGTGCACTTCGCATTCTTGCCGTTGGACAGGAGCCGCCCTGGCGGGAAGTGATTCAGGGAGGCCGCCGGGTGCAGGTCCCTCCACCCCTCGGCAGTCTTCCTCCCGGGCGCCTGCAGCTTTCCAACGCGGAAGGAGTTGAACTTGGTGAGGCGGTAGGGCTGAAGCTCAACCAGTTCTCCAACATCATGCCGGTGAGTCCCGGAACCCATCCCCTTCATGCGGTGGGCGAAGGCGGGCTCGATCCGGCCCCCTGGCATAAGTTCAAATTTCCCAGCGTGGCCGCCGGGTTGGCTATTCTCTGGCGAGACCCCAAGGAGGGAAAGTGGACCAAAGGGTGCAAGGGGATTCTCCTGCGTGACGACTTGGCTGGGTTCCCCGCTGGCCGTGTGCGTATCGTCAATGTCTCCAAGTATCCGCTTGGTCTCAAATTCGGGGCTGAGAAAGGACTCCTCAAGACCGGGCAGGTGCTGATTCGGGCAGGAAAGTCGGGATCCTTCAGCAAGGTGCCCCTTGAGCTCTCAGTCAAGGATCCCAAAACCGGGCGCTGGGTGCGGGCCCTTTCCCAGGAAATCAATCAAAAGGCCACCGAGCGGACGCATATTGTTCTCTACACGACTGATGGAGAGGCGCCCTCCCGACCGGTGAGCGCAGTCGTTCTTCGCGAGGTTGCGCGTACCCCGGCGGTGAAGAAGAGAGCCCGCTGAGGGACAATCACGGCGTTGGTTCTTCTCCCCCGGGCTGGTTTCCGGTCCCGGTTCCTTGTCGGGCGCGGGGAGCGGGGAGTGACTTTCCCTCTCTATCGCAAATAGAGCGGCGTGACTATTGACGGCGCGGATGCGGCTTGCTTAATTGCCGCGCCTCCAAACCGGGGCGTTATCCCACCACTGCTATGGCTAAGTATGCAATTAACGGATTCGGACGAATTGGCCGAATGGTCCTCCGCCGCCTGGCGGAGAAAGGAGAGCTGGACAGGGTTGTCGCGGTCAATGACTTGACCGACAACAAGACGCTGGCCCATCTCTTCAAATACGATTCAAGCCAGGGTATTTTCGATGCCGAGGTCAGCCACGATGATGATTCGATCA
>CAWWCX010000059.1:0-14523 GCA_963935445.1 uncultured Roseibacillus sp. | reverse complement strand
TCTAGTACGGTCTCGTGGGCTCGGAGATGTGTATAAGAGACAGACTCTGCACATGGTTCGTATCCTGGAACTCATCGACCAGGACGTATTGAAAACGCTTCCGGTAAAGACCACGAAGCTCGTCGTTACTCTGAAGGAGTTGCAGGGTAAGAACGAGGAGGTCATCAAAATCCATCGAATTGATCTGACGCTTCTTCTGCCGGTAGCGCTTCTCCACCCTGGAGATTTCCTCAGCCCACTCCTCGAAGTAGGGATAACGCGTTTCCAGGAGATCCTCCAGGGTCACCCCGGTATTCTCGATCAGGCTGAACATCGAAATGAGGACATCCGGCTTCGGGAAACGCCGGACCGAAGTGTCGATTTCACACTCCGCAATCACAGTATTCATCAGCGATTTCTGGTCATCCCGATCCATGATTGAGAAGGACTTGGTAAACCCGACCTCTTCCGCATGTCGACGCAGGATGCGGTTACCCACCGAGTGAAACGTGCCTCCCCACATTTCGCTGATATCACGTGGGACAAGAGCCCGCACCCGCTCCAGCATCTCCTTGGCCGCCTTGTTGGTAAAAGTAAGGAGAAGGATGTTACGAGGCTCGACCCCCTTGTCCAGGAGGTAGGCCACCCGGTAGGTCAGCGTCCGGGTCTTTCCGGAACCCGCACCAGCGATCACGAGAACCGGGCCCGGCGGAGACGACACGGCCGCGAGCTGCTGTTCATTCAGCTCCTCCCCGTAATCAATCCCGGAGGCTCCGTCGCTGGCCGGACGCTGTAACGTATACTCGCGCGCCATGGTTGCACCTTACCCTCCCTCTGACCCTTTCGCATCGATTGCCGCGGCATGCTCCCTGAATTTCTGCAACTCACGTTTCACGACCGGAAGAAGGATGTAGAGCCCTATCAAGTTGGGGATCACCATTGCGAAAAAGAGCGCATCGGAAAGATTGAGGATATTCCCCAGGGAAGCCGCTGAACCAATCACGACGCACAGGCAGAAAACAACCTTGTAACCCAGCGCGACCGCCCGGTTTCCACCGGTGAGGAATCCCAGCGCCTGCTCCCCGTAATAGGACCAGGTGATCATGGTGGAAAACGCGAAGAGGAAGACCGCTGCCGCAAGTACCATCGGGAACCATCCAATCACGCCCTTGAAGGCCTGCGAAGTCAGCCAGATGCCGCCGCTCGTCCCCCCCCGCTCGGTAAGCTCCTTCAGGCGGACCCAGCCGGAGTCGCCCGTTTCAGGATTACTTACCCTCGCCCAGGTCACTTCACGGGTGTCCTCTTTGCCATCATCTCCGGTAAAGCTTTCCTTTTCGATCGTCACCTTGCCGCCTTCCTTGAGCTTTTCGACTTCGCTCTCTCCCCTTGAAGGTGCCGCTCTCATGACCACGCCCGCTTTACCTGCCGCATGAACACCCTTCTCATCCTCCAGTTCGCTGACTGACCCTGCGATGATCCAACCCGCCTTCCCCGAGTCCTTCGCGGTCACTTTCTGCCACTTCTCTTCCACCTTCAGCATCTGCCCCTTACCATAGGCGACTATTTCCAGCGCGTTGGCATCCGGCCCCTTCCGCAACATCGCCGACTCACCAGCCACGTCCGCGTTCACCTTCCACATTCCGGTCACCACAATGACCAGGGCGGTCATGGTGCACACCACAACCGTATCCACAAACGGTTCCAGAAGCGCAACCACTCCCTCACTGGCCGGTTTCTCAGTCCTTACCGCCGAATGCGCTATCGCTGCGGATCCGACACCTGCCTCGTTCGAGAAGACTCCACGCCTGATACCCTGAATCAGGGCCACGATAAATCCACCAGTCGCCCCACCCGCTGCCGCACTCGGCGAGAAGGCCTCCTTGACGATTGTTCCCAGGGCACCCGGAACATCGCCCGCATGGGCCAACAGCACGATGATGCAGGCCAGAATGTAGACCGCGCACATCAAGGGGACCAGGAACTCCGTGACCCGGGCAATCCATACGATGCCGCCAATGATCACCGTCCCAACCAGCACGGCCACCAGTGCCCCGAACATCCACGCCGAGTCCTCACCCTGGAAAATGTTGAAGGTTTCCGAGACCTGGGCATGCGCCTGGTTGATCTGGAACATGTTGCCAGCGCCCAGCGCTCCTCCGATACAGGCTACCGCAAAGATGATGGCCAGGACCATTCCCAGGCCTCCAAGCCCCTTCTCCTTCAGGCCGTCTCGAAGATAAAACATCCCACCACCCTGAACCGTCCCATCTTCCGCCACTTTGCGGTATTTGACCCCCAGGGTGCACTCAGTGAACTTGGAGGTCATTCCCAGGAACCCCATGACGATCATCCAAAGAACCGCCCCGGGTCCCCCGATCCCGATCGCAAGGGCCACACCGGCAATGTTCCCAAGACCAACCGTCCCCGAAAGCGCCGTTGCCAGGGCCTGGAAATGCGTAATACGCCCCGGGGCATCCTTGCTCGAGTACTTCCCCCGGACCGTGCGCAGGGCGAGACCGAAGGCCCGCAGGTTGATGAACCGGAAATAGATGCTCAGGAAAAGGGCGGTAGCCGCGAGCATGACCAGGACCGCGGGAACCTCCGTGAAGGGGACCTTGAAGAAGATGATATTGGAGAAGAGCTCCGAAATAGGCTTCATGCCCTTGTCAATCTTCTGCCCCACCGTTTGCTCTTCCGCCGCACCGGCCGACAGGACGGAAAGAAGCGACAGCAGGAGAGTCAGGAGAGGGAGAGGAGAGGCACGGCGAAGGGTCATGGGCACAAGCAACGGATCTTGGAGAGCATGGACAGGGCTCCAGAACCCGACAAGGCGGAAGGAGTATTTTGAATTCCAACAGGAGTATTCTAAAAAGTTTTTTCCTCATCGACGCTCTCCCCTCCTCCCGCAAGGATCTCCGACGTTCATGCCCCCCCAAACAGCTGACCGGACCGCTCCGACCCGCTTCTCCGGGGCGATTCCTCTCCTGCTCGTTCTCACCCTCCTCGGGGCAGCCGGTTACCTCACCTTTAAGCGCTACGATCCCCCCGTGGTGGCTCCGGCTGACAGCCCGGCCGAGATCTTCTCGGCCGAACGTGCCTATCAACGGCTCCAGCAGCTTCTTCCTGACAGCAAGCCCCACCCCTCCGGCTCTCCTGCAAATGAGCGCCTCCGGCTTCGTTTACGAGGCGAACTCAGGGGCCTGGGCCTCGATCCGGAGGAGAACGACCACTGGGTCTCCGCAGCGAGAGGGACCACCACAAGTCTGGTCCTCGTTCGAAATCTCGTTGCTGAGCTCCCCTCCGCCAACCCGGAACTGCCGGCGATTCTCCTATCCTGCCACTATGACTCCGTTCCTGCAGGTCCCGGTGCCAGCGACGACGGCGCGGCGGTCGCCGCTCTCCTCGAAGTTGCGGGGATCCTGATGCAGGAGCGTCCTCTTCCCCGGCCGGTCATTCTTCTCTTCACTGACGGCGAGGAACTCGGCCTTGATGGCGCACGCGGCTTCTGCCGCTTTAATGAAATGGCGGACCGGATCGGCATGGTCATGAACTTCGAGGCTCGTGGCTCCGCCGGAGGAAGCCTCATGTTTGAAACCTCGAAGGGAAACCGCTGGATGGTGGATCAGGTCTCCCGCGCCCTGCCCCGCCCCATGAGCAGCTCGGCCTACGTATCCGTCTACCGCAAAATGCCGAATTCGTCCGACCTTACCATCTTCATGCGCCGGGGACTGCCGGGTATCAACTTCGCCTACATCGGGCATCCCAAGCACTACCACACGCCCCTCGACAATCTCGAAAACCTCGACCAGCGCAGCCTGCAGCATCACGGGGAAAATGCCCTCGCCATGGTCCGGCAGCTCCTCAACTCGGACTGGCAAAACGCCTCCTCCAGCGAGGACGCCGTCTACACGGACCTGGCGGCAACCTTCATCGTAGCGTGGCCTGCGAGCTGGGGACCCTGGTTTTCCTCCGCAATTGTCGTCGCCATGGCGCTCCCTTTCCTTCGGATCTGCTCAGAACGACGCTGGCGCGTGCTGGAACTTTCCCAGGGGGTCTCCTGTTGGATTCTTTGCCTTCTGATGGGCACCATTTCCGGTTGGCTCGCCGCCGTCGCCCTGCAGTCCCTCGGGGCCAGTCCGACCCTCTGGCCAGCCTCCATGCACTGGGACCTGCTCGTGCCCTGCCTCGCCTCAGCCGTGGGAGTCCTTCTCACCATCTCCTTTATTCGCCCCCGTCCCGTCCTCCTCTTTTTCCAGCACGGTCTGGCGCTCGCCGCGGGAGCCCTCGCCCTCAGTGTCGTCGGAGCCGGGTTTTCCTACCTTCTTCTCATCCCCGCCTTTGTCGCAACGCTTGCCTCTCTATTCCTGCTGACCGGGAGAAACAAGGATCCCCTGACCCTGACCGTGGCATGCCTTCTCGTCGGGCTCGTGACAGTCCTCATTGCCGTTCCTTATTTGAAACAGCTTCCCGATGCTCTCGGCGTATCGATCGCTTCACCTGTCCTCGCCGCACTGACCGCCCTGCTTCTTCTGCCCCTTGTTCCGCTCGCCGCTCCCCTGCCCAGGGTGATCCTGCGCCGAGGGACGTTGCTTCTGGCACTCGGAGCACTCACGACCGCGTCTCTGGCGCTGAAGTCCCCTCCATTCACGGAGAACTCACCCCAGCAGATCTCCCTGACCTACCTCGAGGAACTGGACGAGGAACGGGCTTACCTGTCCATGTCTCCCTGGGAAGGAGCTGTCCCAGTCGAACTGACCAAGGGACTGTCCGAAGTCCCGGATTCCGCAAGCCTTCCCTATCGCATCCCCCGGCCCGCTTACCTGTCTCCACCAGCAAACCTGCCAATCCCGGAATTCGAGTTGCTCAACTGGAACAACGAGGACGGGGCGCAGAGCGCAAAGATCCGTCTCATCCCGACTCTCCCCGCACAGGAAATTGTTGTTGGGGTGGAACAGCATCAGGAATTGCAGGGCATCACCGCTCTTGGAAACGCCCTTCCCCTGCCGGAATTCGACCGCTTCGGAAAACAGTGGCTCCGGTTCCGCGGAGTTCCCAAGGATGGACTCGAAATCATCCTCAAATGGGAGAGCAGCCCAACCCTTTCCTTTTCTCTCCTTGGGGTCACCCCGGGCCTTCCTCCCCACCTCAGCAAACTCCGCCGCTCACGGGATGCACTCCCCGGGTGCGCCGCTCATCTGGGCGACCGGTCCATCGTGCTCCGCGACATCCGCCTGGACTCTCCAGTTTTCTGAAGACACTTCCCCGCAGCTCCCCCCCGACACGCCCGGGAACCATTACGAGCCCGAGGGAACCTAGGCGGCCTTCGCCACGGCCTTTTGAAAGATGATCTTCCCTTTATCCACCCGAACCTCAATCATATCCCCCTCCCGGTAGAGGCCCTCGAGAACATCGATGCTCAGGGGATCGAGGAGAGCCTTCTGAATGGCACGCTTGAGAGGACGCGCTCCGTAAACCGGGTCGTAACCCTGATTGGCGATAAACTCCCGGGCTTCCGGCTGAATGGAAAGCCCGATACCCTGTCGGGCCAGGCGACCCCTCACTCGCTCAAGCTGTATGCTGACAATCTCACTGAGTTCCTCCCGGTCCAGACGGTCAAAGATCACAGTCTCATCCACCCGGTTCAGAAACTCGGGCCTGAAGTGCGCCCTCAACGCTTCGAGGACCTTGGCTTCCCGGGCACTCTCATCCTCTGATTCCACGATGAACTGACTTCCAAGGTTGGAGGTCATGATCAGGACCGTGTTTCGGAAATCCACCGTGCGCCCCTGGCCGTCAGTAATGCGTCCGTCATCAAGCACCTGCAGGAGGGCATTGAAGACATCCGGATGGGCCTTCTCAATCTCATCAAAAAGAACCACTGAGTAGGGCTTCAGACGCACATGTTCGCTCAATTGCCCACCTTCCTCATAGCCGACATAGCCGGGTGGCGCTCCGATCAACCGGGCGACACTGTGTTTTTCCATGTATTCCGTCATGTCGATACGAACCATCGCGCCTTCATCATCAAAAAGGAACTCAGCCAGTGCCTTGGAGAGCTCGGTCTTGCCAACCCCCGTCGGCCCGAGAAAGAGAAATGATCCGATCGGTCGGTTTTCGTCCTGCAGTCCGGCACGGGCGCGCCGGACGGCATTGGATACCGCATCGATGGCCGTGCGCTGTCCAATCACACGCTCGCCCAGCCTCTTCTCCATCCGAACCAGTTTCGCACGCTCGCCCTCCTGCAGACGACTCACCGGAATCCCCGTCCACGCAGCGACCACCTTGGCGATATCTTCCCCGGTGACCTCTTCCCTGAGCACGTGCCCTTCGGACTGGAGCTCCGCCAGGCGCTTCTGTGCCTGCGCTAGGCTTCTCTCGGCATCTGGCAGCCCTCCGTAAGTCACTTCCGAGGCCCGGGCGAGGTCACCGATGCGTTGCGCCTGCTCCGCTTCTGTGCGGAGCTGCTCAATCTGCTCCTGGAAACTTCGCACCTCGTCGAGGATTTCCTTCTCATTCCGCCACTGGGCCACCAGTCCGGAAGATTGTTCCCTCAGGCTGGCTATTTCTTCCAATACCTTCCCGAGTCGGGTCGCACTGTCCGGATCAGTCTCCTTCTCCAGTGCCTGCCGCTCCATCTCCAACTGCATCACCTGACGCTCGAGCTGATCAATTTCAACTGGCATGGAATCCAGTTCGATCTTGAGACGGGAAGCGGCCTCATCGACGAGATCCACCGCCTTGTCGGGCAGAAATCGGTCTGAGATATAGCGGTCACTCATTCCTGCAGCAGCCACCAGTGCTCCATCCTGGATACGAACCCCATGGTGAAGCTCATAGCGCTCCTTCAGCCCACGCAAGATGGCCACGGTATCCTCCACCGACGGCTCGTCCACTTTCACGGGCTGAAAACGTCGCTCCAGGGCCGCATCCTTTTCCACATGCCTGCGGTATTCATCCAGCGTAGTCGCCCCAATCGTGTGCAGCTCGCCACGAGCGAGCTGGGGTTTGAGCAGGTTGGAGGCGTCGATCGCCCCTTCACTGCTTCCCGCTCCCACGATCGTGTGCAGCTCGTCAATAAAGAGCACGATTTCACCCTTCGACTCGGTGACCTCCTTGAGAAAGGCCTTCAGGCGATCTTCGAACTCACCCCGGTATTTGGCCCCGGCAATCATGCCCCCAAGGTCCATCGCGATGATGCGTTTACCCTTCATTGAGTCGGGAACATCCCCGCTTACGATACGGCGGGCCATTCCTTCCACGATAGCGGTCTTGCCCGTACCCGGCTCTCCAATAAGGACCGGGTTATTCTTGGTGCGGCGGGACAGCACCTGGAGGACGCGACGGATCTCATCATCCCGACCAATGACAGGATCAATCCTCCCGGACCGGGCCAGGGACGTCAGGTCTGTTCCATATTTCTCCAGAGCCTGGTATTTTCCCTCCGGGGCTTCGTCGCATACTGTGTGGCTTCCGCGCACGTCAACCAGTGCGGCATCCAGGGAGTCCCTCGAGACCCCGGCCTCTTCCAGAAGACGTCCGGCCGATGTATCCGCTTCCAGTGCACCCAGTAGAAAATGCTCCACGCTGAGGTAGTCATCGCCGAGCTTCTCCCGCGCCTCATCAGCCGCATCCAGGGTGGCTCGCAATCCGTAACTGATCTGCGGCTGCACACTTGCTCCCCGCTGGCAGGGCTCCCGGTCCAGCGTCGAAATGATCTTCGCCTTCAGCGAGGTAAGATCCGCTCCGGCCTTCTCCAGGACAGGAGCTACAATTCCTCCTTCCTGCCGAAGCAACTCGAGAAGCACGTGCGCGGTCCTGAGCTCCGCATGGGCTGAAGCCGATGCCAGCTGCCTGGCGGACTGGAGCGCTTCCTGAAATTTGAGAGTAAGTTTGTCGAGACCCATGACAGTCTCTTCGCAGCCTCCGGACCAGCCCCAGAACACATGAATAGCAGTCTCTTTACCACCCACGGTGACAACATGGCCCGGTTTCTGCGACACCCTGACACGTCGATTTGTCCCGGATGGCCGTCTTGCTTCCCTCGCTCGAACGGGAGATCCTGCTGCCCATGACGACTCGCGAGCGGCTGTTCCTTATCACACCGGGAGTTCTTTTTCTGGTCGCCTTCGGCTCCTTCGAGCTCGGGCGTTTTGCGAGCCGCAAGGAGGCCGAGCGCAAGGTGGCTGCCCTGAAGGAAGGCCTTGCACCCAGAGCAGAGCTCCAGGATGACGCGACCCTGATCAAGACCATCAAGGCGCAGAACCTGAATGATCGTCGCTTTTCCTTTTCCAGTGTGATCGAGGGGGGCGGTGGTGCCGTCGTCCTGCCCTTCAACCCTGAATCCCCCGCCTGTGCAGTCATCCTGGAAGCGGTCCGGGCGGCCGCCGATCACGCACGCACTGTCCACAGCGCGGACACCTCCCCGCTTCGCAGCCTCCGCCGTATCAACGAAGGTTCCCGGTTCTTCGAGGATACCCTCCGTGAACAGATCGACAGCCATCCCGAACTCTTCTGCACCGTCCCGCTGACCTCTGAGGGAGAGGCCCAGAGGACGGGCTACCCCGACCTGCGGATTGAGCATGTGGAATCAGGCATTGTCGCCTACCTCGACCCCAAGCTTTACGAACACAAGAATCGAGGGTCCACCCTCCGCAGCTTTTACTACAAACTCGGATCTGAAGCCTCCAAGGTCAGCGGGAGGGCACATCATCTCCTCCTTGGCTTCTCCCATGACGGGCAAGACGGCGCCTGGACCTTCCCCTCCTGGGAGCTGATCGATCTTGCTCACCTCGAGGTGAAACTGAAGGCGGAATTTCAGGCATCCAACCGGGATCTCTACGAAGGAAAATCACCCCTCGCAGAATCCGCTCCGCTCTCCAGTGAGTAGCAAGGCTTGACCCCTACAATTGCACTTTAATTCCGTGCACCGAGGGAAAATCACACCTACTCTCCCCTCCGTGCCTTCCCAGTCTCCCCGCACCAGTGGCAGTGTCGCCATGGACGATTACCTCGAGCAGATCCTGCACCTGATCGAGGAAAAGGGATACGCCAGGCCGGTCGACATTTCCAAGCGCCTCCAGATATCCCAGGCCAGCGTCACCAACATGCTCCAGCGGTTGGATTCCGAGGGCCTTGTTAAACATGAGAAATACCGGGGAACGGTCCTTACCGGTGACGGAGAGCGGATCGCACAGGCAATCATCGACCGGCACAAACTCCTCACCGAGTTTCTGCGCCTCTTCGATATCGATGAGGAAACCATCTACCGCGATGTTGAAGGCATGGAGCATCACGTTTCCCGCGCCACCCTCGCCGCCCTGCGCGCCGTTACTGAGACCCTGCGGGAAGCCCCCGACTTCCGTGAACGGGTTCTCTCCCGGTTGTCCGGGGCCTGATAGGGAAGCAGGATTCACCTTGTGAAGCCTATCTCCCCGGGATCAAATAGTCGCTGCAAGCCAGCCCTTCGCCATGACTCCAAGATTCCTTCCCGCAGCCCTCTTCCTCATTCTTCCGGTCGGCGGCCTGCTCGCCAGCACCCTGGCTCCGGTTGAAAAGGTTGAAGCGCAACCTCTCATCGCACAATGCAAGCGGGTGAGCCAGGCCCTTGAGTTTGTGGGCAATCCACTCACTCCCATTCAGCAAAACGCCCTTTCAAGGGCGATGGGCGAGGAGGAGCCCTCCAAGGTCGTCCGCGGAATCCAAGCCGTGCTCGACCCTCTTTGCCTTGTTGGTGTGACCATCAACCCGGAGTCTCGGGTCAAGGTCAGCCCCGGTCCTGCACGACCGCTTCTTGTCGAGGGCGGATGGTCGGTGTTCCTCGTCAAGGTCAGCAACGAGGCGGGGGTTACCGCTCCCCTCCGTGCCATGAGCCCCAACGCCCGCAGCATGCACAACTCGCCCAAGGAGGAGCTCCGGGATCGCTGGCTCGACCTCTCAACCTTCGACAAGCAGCCGCTCACTCCAACTCTTGGTGGGTTGGAACTCGAATACCGCCTCCTCTCTCTCTACAGCCGGGATCGTGGGAAACGGGAGGCAAAGCTCCAGTTTGACGTAGGCCAGGGCACGCAGGACCTCGGCTTCCGCAATGAAGCGGACTTTCTCTTTACCTGCCTGCCTGCCCACGAGATCAAGCTCGAAGTTCTCGATGAAAACGGCAAACCGACTACGGCCGCCTTTGAGATTCGCGACCAGCAGGGGCGGGTTTACCCATCCCAATCGAAACGGACTGCTCCCGACTTTGCCTTTCACCCGCAGATTTACAGGGCCGATGGTGAGTCCATTCGCCTTCCGAGCGGCACCTACACGATTAAAAACTATCGCGGGCCCGAGTCGCACGTGCAGGTCCGCAACATTGGCATCGACGAGAACACCGGAGAACTATCCTTCAAGACCAGGCGGTGGATCGATCCTGCGCTGATGGGTTGGTGGTCCGGGGATCACCACATCCACGCCGCCGGCTGTGCACACTACAGTAATCCGACCGAGGGAGTCCACGCCCCCGACATGATGCGGCACTGCCTCGGCGAGGACCTCAAGGTCGGGTGCAACCTGACCTGGGGACCCTGCTTCGACTACCAGAAGCAATTCTTTACCGGTAAAAATGACAAGGTTTCCAGATACCCCTACCTCCTCCGCTACGACATCGAAGTCTCCGGCTTTGGGTCTCATCAAAGCGGTCACCTCTGCCTGCTGCGGCTCAAGAATCAAATGTACCCGGGAGGCAATTCAAAGCACCACTGGCCCAAACTGTGCCTCAACACCCTGCGCTGGGCCAAGAAACAGGGTGCCCTTGCGGGCACGGCTCACTCGGGCTTCGGACTCTCCGTTCCCGGCGACGACTTGCCGAACTACAATCCACCCCCCTTCGACGGGATCGGCGCCAATGAGTATATCGTGGATGTCACCCACACCGTCGAAGGACCGGATGGCAAACAGGTTCCTGCCATCGATTTTCTTGCTCTGGTCGATACTCCCTACGTATGGGAGCTTAATATCTGGTACCACACCCTGAACTGCGGGTTTCGCACCCGCGTCAGCGGGGAAACAGACTTCCCATGCATTTATGGGGAACGTGTCGGACTTGGCCGATCCTATGTCAAACTGGATGGCAAGCTCACCTTCGATTCCTGGTGCGAGGGCATTCGGAAGGGCCGCAACTACGTCGGGGACGGTCGCTCACATCTCATCGACTTCAAGGTCGCTGATGTGGAAATGGGAGTGGATGACAGCACTCTGCATCTCGACAGGCCAGGAACAGTGACCGCCACTGTGAAGGCCGCCGCCCTTCTTCCCGAATCACCCCTTCCCGGCCTGCGCGACCTGCCCTACGAACAGAAACCCTACTGGCACATCGAACGCGCCCGCGAGGGCGAATCCCGCAACGTTGAGGTCGAAATCATCGTGAACGGCAGGCCGGCCGCAAGAAAACAACTTCTCGCAGACGGACGGATGAAGGAACTCAAGTTTCCCCTTCTCCTGAAGGAGAGCTCCTGGGTGGCGGCCCGCATCCTCCCCTCTTCCCACACGAATCCGATCTGGGTCACGGTGGACGGAAAGCCCGTGCGAGCTTCCCGGCGAAGCGCAGAATGGTGCCTCCGGGGGGTCAATGACTGCTGGAACCAGAAAAAGAAGTTTATCGGCGAAGATGAGATGGAAGATGCCGAGAACGCATACGCGCACGCACGCTCCACCTACCGGCGGATCCTGGCGGAGAGCCCTGCCCCCTGAAAAGCCGATCGTCGCAAGGGGAGAAGAGGCCTGCCGAAATTACTGCCGCCCCGGAGGCTTGGGAGCGGAATCCCACCCTGTCGCTGCCCCCCCACCTTCACATTCCTCCCGCCCGTGATTGACAGCGCATGCGATGCGGACTCAAGTGCTTCCGCTCATGACCTGGAACGAAAGATTCATGGAACTGTTCGGCCGCTGCGTCGAGCGCTACCGCGGGGGAGACTCCAACTTCAACCAGTACTACAGCGAAGACGACCTCCGTTTCCTTCGCAGTATCGGCTGCAAGCCCCGTGAACTCTTCGACTTTGTCGAAGACTACGTCGACGAGCAGACTCCGGCTCCAACCAGCGCCCTCCTGATTGCGGCCGTACGGCGCGACTACCTGCTGGTCGTCCAGGACGGAGTCCACAGCGAGCTGGAAATCACCCGGGACCAAATCCCCCCGTTCTCGGATACTCTTGAGAACATAGCCTACCTTCCCCGTATTCTTGCCAAGGCCCGGGCCAAGCTCCGGGGCGAACTTGATCCCGACCTGATGTTCTGCTGCGGTGGCGATCGCCAGTTTCTCCGCGAACACAACCTGCACCCGGCAGATTTTCTCCGACACGTGTGGGCGGCAGGTGACGAGGACAGTAAAATCGCCCAGCTGGTCCAGGAAGCTGCCGCCCGCGCGGCAGAATAGCCGGTTCTTCACACCTGTTCCCAACGAGGGACAAAGTTTGGAATTCCGGTCCCGCGGCATTCCGGAACAGCTTGCGTCATGTCCAAGTACAATGGGGAGCAGATCCTGGTCGTTCCACGAAGTCTCTTTGACGCACTCGGCTCGTTCCAGGGACTCACTACCGAGACGGGACGCTACATCCCCTCCCTGCTCGACCCCGCCAACAATTTCTTCATGGACCGCGAGTCGGCCGAGGAGGATCCGGGGCACAAGCAGATTATTCCTTACGCCCTCTTCCGCCACGGTGACCGCTACCTCCACTACGTCCGCGGCAAATCAGGCGGAGAGAGCCGCCTCCACGCTCTTGGGTCCCTCGGGATCGGCGGCCATATCAATCCCGTCGACGAACGTGGAGATCCTCTCGGCCACGCCACCTACATGGCAGGCGTGGAACGTGAGATCGAGGAGGAACTCGTTCTCCCAACCCAGCCCAGCCAACGCATTGTTGCTCTGCTGAACGACGACAGCAATGCAGTCGGACAAGTGCACCTCGGGGTCGTCCACCTCTTCGAACTTACCGATGAGGACGTGAATGCCCGCGAAGACGCCCTCTCCGACCTGCAGTTCCAGAGCAAGGAAGTTCTCCGCGGAGAGCTCTACCAGTCACTCGAGTCCTGGTCCCGCTTCTGCGTGGACGCCATGGACGAGTTCTGATCGCCCTGACAGCCGGTTCCAGAAGGTCCAGACCGGGCCCGGGGCATAAGGCCGGCCCCTAGCTCGAGTAGGAGGACTCCACCCGCTTGGCAACATCACGGTAGCCATAGTCTACCTCATAGATCTGCTTAAAGCAGCCGAGAGCCTCCTCGCCGTTCTCAACCTTATCGTGGATGAGCCCCAGTTCGTAGAGAATCTCCTTCTTGGTCTTGTCCATGACCGTGAGCTCGGAGTTGGCATCCGTCAGCTGCTTGATGGCCATGTCGCTCATCCCCTTGGCATCAAAGGTGCGCCCAAGGAGCAGGAGCACACGGGTCCGAATGTGCGGGTTTCGCGTGGCCTGCTGGAGATGGGGAATGGCATCGCTGAACTCACCAGCATGGTAAAGGGCCTGCCCCAGATCGTAGCGCAACTGGGGATCGGTCGGGTTCTGCTCCACCCGCTTGCGCCGCTCATCCACCTGAGCGGCCACCCGGCTCTGCTGGTATTCCTCAAGGGCGGCGCGAGCTTCCTCATCGTCCGGATTCTCGGAGACCCGGTCCTCAAGGGCACGTATCTGCTCCTCGCCGGCCCGGTCCTTC
Organism: uncultured Roseibacillus sp.; assembly: GCA_963935445.1. Classification (GTDB taxonomy): domain Bacteria; phylum Verrucomicrobiota; class Verrucomicrobiia; order Verrucomicrobiales; family Akkermansiaceae; genus Roseibacillus_B. The sequence goes on along the minus strand of CAWWCX010000059.1, from coordinate 861 downwards.
ATATTGTTGGCCTTCATCTTGAGGGCCGCATCACCTGCAGAGAGCGTGTGCGCCCATTCGAACATCTGGTGGGCCATTTCCCAGTCTTCCATTTGCTCGTAGATAGCGGCCAACTGCTTGACCACTTCGAAGTTGTTGACGTCCTCGTTGTATTCCAGAACCAGCTGGTCACGCCGTTCCTCAAGTTGATCAGCAGTCAACGCCGCACGGGAAGCCTTTTCCAGCTCGAGGGCCTCTTCATCATCCTTCTTCACCAGGGCCCCTGACGCATCCTGACTCCGAGCCATCGATGCCCGTGCGGTCATGTCCTTTTCCCCTTTGACCGCATCGGTGTCGGTCGGGTCTGCCTTGACGATATCCTTGTAGACCGCCGCCGCCTCGTCCGGCATGTCGCGATTCTCGTAGAACTGGGCCAGCTTGTGAAGCAGCTTGGTATTCTCAGGAGTTGCCTTGCGGATGGTTTCCAGGGCGAATGCCGCTGTATCCAGCAGGTTGGCACTGAAGGCCGCGTCGTGCAGCAGTTCATTGAGACCCGCATTGTAGGGGTCCTTCTCAAGCTCCTTCTCGATATCGTCAAGGACGCCCACAGGATCCTTCTTGGCCTTCCCCTTCAGCTTTCCAGCACCGCCCCCGCCAAAGAGGCCCTTCTTCTTGGGTGGACCGGAGATCTTCATCGCGGCGGCCCGCAGTTTCTTCCGGCCATCCACAAACCCCGGTTCCACCTTCAGGACGGAAATGAACAGCTTGACGGCATATCCCAGGTTATCCTGCTCGATCGCTGCATCTGCCTTCAGGACGAGATCAGACAGGTTCTTGGGAAGGTCGGCAACGCCAAGTTCGACGGGATGGGTTTCTTCTACG